>JBCCZV010000154.1:0-7518 GCA_039187085.1 Pseudomonadota bacterium | reverse complement strand
CGCTGTATGGCCCTTTAATGAAATAATTTTTGTGTTGGCTCCTAACTCTTTTAATCTGGTTATAAACCATTCAAGCCCTAAGTCGGAAGCATGATGAAGAGGTGACCAGCCATCAGTATCTATTGTATTAATATCCGCACCCTTGTACTCACTACCGAACCTCACCAGTAAGCCAGACCACATAATAAAAAGCCCGGGGATCAACCAGGCTTGGTAATCAATTAAAATAAATTTTTGCTTTTTAAATTAAAGCCATTATTTTCTTTGCTTCTGAAAAAGCCACAGTAAGGTCACCAAATTTTCCTGCTGGATCAGGACTTATTCTGATCACATAGTATTGTTCTTCTTCAGGATCAAACTTGCGAACGAATTGGTGAAGCATATAGGAGCCATCATCAGCCTGAACTATGTCGATAAATTGATTTCCGCTTTCGGATGAGACACGTTCTATTTCATTCATATTTCTTTTAACCAATACATTACCCATCAAAAATTCTCATCGATAATTGTCTTAGGCTCTATGAGTTTATTTGTAGAAGCATCCCTAAATGAGTGCGTTTGTACTTGCTGTCCATCTTTAGCAATATGAGCATCCGAGCTTACTTTCTGTATATTTTCTGCCTTAGCCCCAGTTTGAGCTGCAATGCGGTCAGCTTGCTTTGCTGGCTGACTAATAACAGTTCCACCACCTTCTGCTAATTGACTCAACTGGGATTCAGAAGCTAACTGTTTTTCTAAGTTCGCACCACTGACAGCAGACTCGGCTCCTCTTGAAGCATTAACTCCATCAACAAGCTTGTCGCCTCCGCGTAACACTCCTATACCAGCGGGGACATAGGGTATTGCCGCTAAAATAACATCCGCCGCTAAAGCTAGTCCATTACCGACACTAGGGTCACTGGCAAAAATAGCAGAGCTTGCAGCAATAGAAATGCCATCTACCGCATAGTCAAGAGGAATGCGACCATCAGGATCTGTATATCTGTAAGGGTTGTTATAGGTGTAGGTGTAGCGGTTAAACCCTTGAACGCTCCCCCTTTGGAGGTGGCCGAGTACCCCCACCGGGTCGTTCGAATAAAACCGCCCAAGCAAAGGATCGTAATACCGCGCTTGCATGTAGGTGAGGCCGAGGTCGGTATCTTCGAGATGACCGGTGTAACCAATGTCTTCACGTTTTTCCTCTTCGGTTTCACCAAAGGGTTGGTAATGAAATTCTGCAATGACATTGCCGGCTTGGTCAGTTTCTAAAATGGGTGAACCAAGAATGTCGGCATGGGCATAACGCACACGCTCGTTGGTGGTATAGGTGCCTATGCGATGTGCCGCACCACACTGATTTTGTGCGTTACACGCCAGTAAGTTCACTGTGCTGCTGCCAAGGGGTAAACCCGCTAAAAGGTAGCTTAAATCACGCGTGGTGCGGATTTCTCGTTGGCCATTTTCATCAATGATTTCAATTTGATAAAAAGCGGCTTCTGTAACCCCTGTCCAACTCACTTGGTAGAGGGTTTCTATGGCACCGGTTTGACCGGTTACCTGTACACCCGTTGGCGCTGTCAGGGCGGGAATAACCACCATGATGTCGCCGACACTAATGGGTATCCACAGTTGTTCACCTTTATCGGCTGCGTTAACTGCAAAGGTGTTTGCTAATAGCCCGATGGCTAAGAGACTTTGTAACACCCAATGGGTTAGATTCTGCAATATTTTCATGGGGCGTCTCCTAGCGTTTCTCGACCGTGGTGATAAGGTGTTTGTTCAAGTAGATGTAATCGACATGATCACCATTCGCTTTTTGTCGATAGAGAAGTTGCCCGTCTAATCCATAGAAGGAGAAATCGGATTGGCCGTTTTTGGTTTTGCGTACGCGTTTGTCGTGCCCATCGTAAAGATAATTGATGCCCCCAGATGCTTGCATATGGTTGGCCAAGTTAACAGTAAATTGGCGATGACCATTATGGGTGACATTGCCGCGCTCATCGTAGGCAAAGTGATAGGTTTTTGCACCTGTCACTGTGCTTAAACGATTTTGTGTGTAGGTGTAGTTGAAGGTTTGATTGCCAAGTACTTTCTTGGTGATGTTGCTCAAATCGTCGTACTGGAAATAACCACTGCCCCAATACCCATTGGCCGTATCCAAACGGTTTAATCCGTCGTAGCTCATACTGATGTTGTAGCGAGATTGCAGATTATCCTGGATACCAGAAACATTATCACTCAGGTCATAGTCGTAACTTAAATCTGATAAGGTTTGGCCATTGCTATGACGTACATACATATCTTGAGGTAATTTCTTGGCATTTAATACCGTGCTGTAAGTGACGCCGTTACCGTAAGTGATCGTGTTTAGCGTGCCAGTGGGATAGTAGGTAGCGTGAGTCACATAAGGCCCCACTGTTGTTACCTGTCCTAATGCATTGACCGTTAAATTAACGGTACGCCCTGATGGGTAGGTGAGAGCGCTTATTTTGCCGAGGCTATTGTACATAGGATCAAGTACCAAACTTTTTGAACCAATCTCAAGGGTTTCTTTTTCGACTAAGCCCAAAGAGTTAAATTGGTAACTGGTGGTTACGTTGCCTGCGGTGAGTTGTTTTAATTCGTTATCTTTGCTGTAGGTGTAAACTTTAGTGGCTGTGCCGTCACCATAAGTGATAGTGCGAGGGTTGCCTAAGTTGTCATACGTGTATGTCACTTTCTTATTGGCATCGACCGTGTTATCACAGCTCAGCGTACTGGTGTTGATGGAGTTGCCCGTGGCTTTCCATAGCATTTTACCCAATGCGTCATGCGCCATTGCCGCACGACCTGTGTCCGGACGTAACACTTTACAGAGTTGTTGATAGGCATCATAAACGCGCTCTTCGGTAATGCCGCCTTGGGTGATGGAGACAGGATTCTGAAAGTCGTTGTATTGGGTGCGTGTACTAATGCTCTCTGGCGATTGAATCAATGTGGCTAAGTTTTGTGAAGGCGTGCCATAAGCCAAGTAAGTGGTGGTGGTGGTGTGGCCTTTTTTATCGGTCACACCGACGCGATTATCCGCAAAGTAGCGATAATTGATAGCGCCTGTGCTCATGTTATCTTGGACGCGTGTTGTACGACCCAGTGCATCAAAAGTAGTGGTGGTTCCATCACGGGTGATGCTTTGTTGACTCGGTAAACTTTGAAACGTTGTGCGATTGGCATAATCGAATTCGTTACGGTTGTATCGTACCGATGCGGCTTGGGTTTTATCCTGCTCCTTGATGAGATGGGGGCGCAACAAGCTGTCATGATAAGTCACTTTTTGGTAGTTACCTTGTGTAATGACTTGTTTGAGCATACCTGGATAAATATGGCTTAATCCTTCGTTGCCTGTGGTGGTGGCATACGTAATGCTCGTGTTAGACCACCGGCTTTCGCACGGATCGATAAGCGAGAGTCGGCCAATAGCATCGTAGCCATAACTTGTGCAGTCTCCTTCAAAGTCGGTTACTTTAGTGACCCAGCCATCGTTATTGACGACAATCGCAGCCGATTGCGTACTCGTGCTTAACGATTGTGGTGTGAGAATGGTTTGCGCTCTTCCGCGTTTATAGTTTGAAAATTCTACCCAACGGTTGTTGGCATTGTAGTCGACCCGTTTGGGTAAGCCGGCTTGAACGCCGGTGGTGTGATAATTTGTGTTGCGTTTAAACCAGCGACCAAATTCAAAATGCTCGTAAGGTAACGACTTATAACTGCCGGTTGCCGAGTGATAAGTCATCTTACGTACTTCGACATCCGTGCCACCTGAAGTGATCAGCAGACGACTCGGTAAACTTAAAACATGATTGGTTAAATCATGATAATATTCAATTTTAAACGCACGCGTTTTAGCATTAGTGGAGTTGGCCTCGTTGCTGGCAAGAGGTTTATCGTACACATCAAAATTTGAAAAATTCGTTGTATAAGTGTGGCTGTTTCCTGAGCCAGAAGAATCAAAAAGAGTGACAATTTTTTTCACTAAACGTTGTTGCTGTGAAGATCCGTAACCACTTTTGAGCTGCTCTTTGGTAAAGAAATTTAAAGCAACGTTAACGTAATTATACATTTCGGGATTACCGTGATAGATACCATCTTCATAGATCATGGAATCTCTTTTTAGTAAAACACCATTGGGTGCATAGGTTTCTTCATACAGTAAGTTACCTTGAGAATTACCCATACGACGATCAAAATAAGAAATGATCTTGCTACCATCAGGATAAACCGTGGTTGTAGATTTTAAGTGCGCGGAATCGATTTCATGAAATTGTGCTGAGAGCCTATGGGTGTCGGCAATAGCGTCTCCAAGAAATAACCCAGTATTGTCAGAATATTGATAAACCCATTGATAAGTCGTGTTGTCGTGTTGCGTTAATGTCTTACTTTCTATGGAATATAAAGCATTAGCGAGAGGTATCCAATGTTCCTCTCCACTATATCCTTGAGGGTTTGGACGTAAAATTTTATTTACATTGGATTGTTCATGGCATTCTTCTTTAAGGACAAAACTGCCTTGCATGCCATAGGGATGTGTCATGGTCACAAAATTTTCATTGACTGACTCAATGCAGCGTGAACCAAAAGTAGGGATTTGTGAATGTTCACCGAGGTTGGAGCGTTTCCAAAACCTGGTATGAGTGGTTTTATTGTGTTGGAAAAGCCACTGTTTAGCATCAGGACGGCTGACAGAAGATAACGTGCTGATGCCGTTATCATCGTATCTATAGATCCAGGTTTTACCATTGGCTGTGATGGCGGAAACGCGTCCATTGCTGTAGCTTAACGTGATTTGTCTACCATCGTTAGCGAGAATTTTGGTTAAATTTCCTGAGCTATCATAGGTGTAATCAACATAATTTCCAAAACGATCTTGTATACGCGTGGGCAACATAAAAACATAAAATTGTTTATATTCGATAGCCGAAGGTGTACCAGGTAAGGGACGGAGAGACTCAGGAGAACATACAGTGCATGGAGCAGGACTAATGTAGGCTTGTAAAACATAAGGTTTGAGAGAGGCAACGACTTTTTCATGATTGAAGAAGTACGTAACGCCTTCATTATCTACGATTTTAAAACCTTCTCGGCCACCGTTGGCTAGACAGCTAACTTCCCAATTCATTTTGTTGTAGCGCTTATGCGTGCTATCACCTTCGCGTGTTGTGAATTTAGCCGAACCTTTACCCGGAATCGATACGCTATCCCCATTCCAATAAGCGTCACCTGAAGTTACATAAGAAGCGCCTTCAACATTTGTAGAAAATCGAGGGTTATCGTTGAGTGGGGCAGAGCAGGCTTTACCGATTGCCCAGTAAGCATTTTTGTAATCACCTGATCTATCCGTTATGTAAGTCGATCGTACATGAGGTAGTGAAAGGCTCCAGTTAGCAAAGTCACGGGTTTCTCTAAACCAGGAATCTGGATCGGATAAGGTGCGTCGGATTTCTACCGGCAGTTGTGAATTGCCTGGAATAGAGACATCAACCTGTTCAAAACGAATACTGCCTGAGGCTAAATCGATTTTATCGCCAAACAAGTCGCTGGTCAGGGTTTCTAAATCCGGTGTTATCGAATGGGATTCATGAAAGTTGTAGCCGTAATCCTTTTGTGGGAAAGCTTGATTAGGAATATCACCTTCCAAAGTATTCGCTGAGACTTGGCTAGAAATCAAAAAAATGAAAAGGGTAAAAAGATAAACCCGTTGGCTTTTTAAAAGCTCCATTGCTCAAATTATCCTCAAATAAGACCGATATTGTGACCTTGGATAATAATGATTAATAAAGTAACAATCTATAGAAAAATAACTGAGCGCTTGTTTAATTTTTGATAGATTTTGTTATTGGGTTATGTCTGTCACAAAAAAAGCACAAAAAACAAACGATATAAATTCGTTATCATGCTTCTACATCATGACTTCGCAAAATGTGTCTTCAATAGGTTAAATATTCAGCGGCTTTAGGCAGTGGCTATCGCCACGTGTATGGAGAACAGGTCACATCCAGCTTTCACGCTTTTTATAACGCGATTAATCCCTAGGTGTATGAGAAACAGGTTAACCAGTTATAGGTGTGTGGCATGAGTCATGATTAGTCCCCACATATAGTAAAAGCATCTAATGATCACATCATGTTTTTAAAGATCAACTTTCTGTTTTGATCTAACATAAGCATATTCGTTATGTTTTCCAATAAAATGAAAGGAAATAACTTCGACAATAAATTTAAATTTAGCGAACAAAGCCTCCAAGGTTTTTTGGGACTGAGTGTATGTGGGATTGCTTTTATGAAGAGTATCTAGAACACCATCAATATTTCCGATTTGAGTATGAAAACAATTGGCATCCAAAACTTCTTTTAATTCCGAAAGAAAATTATCGCTCATTTTATATTTAAACCTACTTCAATTCAATGATAACTCTTAAATTAAGAGTTGCCACAGCTTAACTGAACTATAAGAATAAGAATATTCTAAAATATGTTTTGTAAAACTCAAAGCTAAAATATTCTCATGTAAGATTAGCATTGCGTAGACGCAATACATTATCCACTTTCAATTCTTAAACTTAAAAAAGTTAGTTTCTTCACGTCTTATCTTCAAAATCAGTAAAATAGCTATGATGCCGAAAATGTATCCTGAAATGTGTGCTATCATGCTAACCTTGGGATTTATTGCTTTTCCTAGAAAAAGGAATAAAATACTGAGGCTAGCTGTCACAATAAAAAATCTATCTGGGTACAAATGGCGACAGCAAAAAGAAAGTGTAGTCAGGGATGCTAGAACACTGAAGAATCCTCCAGAAATACCAAGAAGTAGTTCTCCGTCGTGCAATCCGGCAATCTGCAATAAAAAGTAACTTATATGGCTAAACAAAGCGCCGCAAATCAGAATTACTATTGATTTGATGCCTAAATTAACGTTAAGCATTGGATATATCATGAATAATAAAGAAAAATTCAAAAACCAATGTTTTAGCCCGCTGTGTACAAATACACCACTAAACAGCCTCCAATATTCTCCTTGTTTCACGTTTTCTACAATAGCCCCAAACTGCTGATAGGTGAATTGAATATCCTCAAGTGACTGATAGTGAATAAGCAGTGAAGCGAGGGCAATAAGCGATAGAGGTCTAATGAAAGATAAAGAATCAACGTACACAAATGAAAAAAATTCATTGCGTTCACATAGCATTTCTTTCGTTAACAAACTATATAAGTTTAAGAGATTAAATAGAAAAATAGATACTAAGCACAATAAAAATTTAAATGAATTTTCAGGTTTAAATACAATGTTATTCCCAAATAAGATAAAAATAAAAACAAAAAGAAAAATAACAAGCAAGAATATTTGCTGCCTTTTCCACTTCTTATACAATTGGTCGGCTATAGAACTACAGCGCAGAGGATTTATGAAATTTCCGGAATTCAGTTCTGTGACTAACAAATGACTTGTCAGTTTCCAGTTTTTAACAAACCTATTTTTTTTGACTTTGCTAATTTGATTGGTTTTTCT
>JBCCZV010000153.1:0-7630 GCA_039187085.1 Pseudomonadota bacterium | reverse complement strand
CTATCGTCTACTCCTGCATATTCTTCTAAGGTATTTATAGCCTTAAACAAAAGAACGGGGATCTTAATCGGCTTAGGCTTATATCTAATTAATGCTTGCATCCTAACCTAAAGTAACTTGCCACATAAGTCTAGGTTTGCGAGACTATACTTATACTGCTGAGTATAGTTCTTCTTAAGATAAACGTTGTAAAAATAGTTTTGACGAATTACCTCATAAAAAAAGTAACCGAAGGGAGGGCTAAAAAAGCAACGTTGACTCACAATAAAGGTAACCGAAGAAAAAAAATAAAAGGGGGGTTACCAGTCATGGGTCAAAACGAAAGAAAAGCGTATTTGGAAGCGATCCGAGAACGCTATAAAAAAGCCAGTAAATCAGAGAAGTCTGCCATACTTGATGAGTTTTGTGCCGTGTGTGGCTATCACAGGAAATATGCCATCCGGGTATTATCCACACGTCCTAAGCCACCACCACGCAAGCCAGGTCGAAAGCCGCGCTATGACCACCAAAAATTGTTACCCGTCTTAAAATTGGACTTTGGATAAATCGATGAATAAAAAAGGATAAAAGAGTTGACATAGAGGTCAAAAAAATTTTTCTGTTGTTAATGGAATTTGTTCGAAAAATTTTTACAGGAGTAAATTTATGTTAAACTCAGAAGTAATAGAGAAGTTTCGTAGGAAAGTCTATTTGAATTTTACAGCCAGGCGAGATGCGAGTATGAATTTACTGGATGCGTTGTCGAGCTATGGTCAACGATGGAAGCATGTAGTGGAGTTAAGTGAAGCGCCATGTTTTGAACGGCAATATAGCAGCATTACCGATGCGATAGCGGATTGATTTATGAGCAAGTGCAGTCAACAGAGCGCGTGGTATTGATTCCAGATTGCACACCGAATGTTCGCCCTTTTTCACCCCGCTTGGGGGATCGTCATGTCACGCATAGTCCTAATCCTGCACCTGGGAATAAGCCGATAGGCGTGGATCATTAATATAGTGTGGTGGGTGTGCAGCCGCCTTGCAAGGAGAGTGCTGATTTGCATTGATTATTGCCACTTCGGGTTGATCGAGTTGAGAGTGATCAGAAGAGGCATGAGGTAGGTATGCAACAGATTTCTGATGCGATTGAGCAGCTTGATTTGGAGCAGAAGCTGGTGATTAGTATTGGCGATTCGCTCTATAGCACAGAGTGCTGCCGAAAACAGGTCAGCGGTCATGATAATTGGGTACACAAGATCAGACAGGTAAGCGTCATTATAAACGGCCATTATGGTTATTAGTGAGTGAGAAGCGTCGTGATGATCTGAGTGCAGAAGAGGTCTATGATTACTATGTTGATCGTTATGATATTGAACACTATTTTCGTTTTGGTAAAGAGAAACTTTTGATAGATCAGTATTAAACGCCATGTGTGGAACATGAAGGGTATTGGTGGAAATTTTGTACCCTAGCGTATGTACAATTATATCTGGCGCGAAAGATAGTGCCACGCTTGCCACACTAGTGGGAACGTTATTTGCCCCGCTATAAGAAAAAAATGGGAAGAAGAAACAATGTATGACGCCGCCGAGTCAGGTACAACGTGGTTTCTCTCATATGTTGCAATCCATTGACACACCCGCTAAAACCTGTCGAAAAAGAGGTTGCCCTGTTAGTCGAAAAAAAGGTCAGACACAGGAAAAACACCAACGTTATGACATTCATTTCAAAAGTAAGAAAACAAAAAAGGCAAAAAATACAGTGCTTTTGGGATCTGATACATCAACGAAAAACTCAGACTCTCAAAACGTTGAGCAACTAGTAAAAAATGTTGTCCTGCAATTAGGAAAATTAGACTGCAGTGCAGAAAAGTTCGTCAGCTTGCTGCAACATACCAGCTGATTTACTTTTTTAACAACAATCTATCACAAAAAACCTCACCTCGTTCAATTTACTCGTGGTAGACCTTACCATAAAAACGATAATGCCCATGTCAGACAATTACTTGGCTATAACCGCTTCGATAACCCTAAACAACTCGACTTAATCAATTCCCTTTACCAGACTTGGGGGCTTTATCAAAATCACTTCTGTCCTAGCTTTTTAAGTTCATTGAAAAAACGCATCAATGCTAAGTACAAAAAACGCTATGACCAACCTAAAACACCTTATCAACGCTTAATAAATTCTACTCCCATACCTACTTAAACAAAACAAGTTCTTATCCGTCAGCATCAGCAACTTAATCCTTTTGAACTAAAACGCTTGATTCAAAAAAAATTAGATGCTATCTTTAGGCTGCTTCGGTTACCTCCATTATAAGGCAGTTTCTCTTTCTTTCGATAACCTTTTGTTATGAGGCAACGCGATACTATGAACAAAAACTGGACAGTTTTTTTATACTGATATTGATATCAGTAGGGCAGGTTGGATTGGATTTGTACACACCGTCACTGCCGGATATGGCACATGCGTTGCATACAAGCTCTAGGATGGTGCAGTTGACCATTGCGATTTATCTTTTGATGTTAGGCGTATCACAGCTTTTTTATGGATTATTTTCTGATTACCGTGGGTGACGTCCAGCATTACTACTTGGCCTTTTTATTTTTTTGATAGCCAGTTTGTTTGCTGCACTATCAGTCAATATTGTTTTGTTGTTAATTGCTAGAGCATTGCAAGGATTGGGGGTTGGTGTAGCAAGTGGATTATCAAGAGCAATTTCTAGAGATTCATTTTCTGGCAAAGCATTAACCAAAATGTCTTCTTATCAAGGTATGGCTTGGACATTTTCTACATTAATATCGCCTGCTATAGGTGGCTATATACAAGTATTATTTGGCTGGCGAGCAAATTTTTTTCTGATATTTATAATAAGTTTGTTTGTTTTTATTGTGGTGCTTTTTAAATATAAAAAAACCAATGCCTACTTAATTAAGGATAGATTTAATGTTAAATATATGTTTGTGGTTTATAAATTTGTATTAACTTCAAAAATTTTTATAGGTGCTGTTTCATGTATCATCATGACACTTAGTATATAATACTCCCCCAAAATTTGGACCACGAGTTAAGAGTTAAAAAGTGTTAAACTGTATCCAAAAAAAGGGGAGAAAATGACAATAAGAAATAAGAAGAAGAAAAGCTATAGTGCGGAGTTTAAATCTCGAGTGGCGCTATAAGCGATACGAAATGACCTAACGATCAATGAGATTTGAACGAAGTATAGTGTGCATAGTACGCAAATCAAACGCTGGAAAGAGCAGGCATTATCTGCTTTAAGATCCAGTTTCAGTTGTCGTCAGGGAGCTGAAGAAAAAAGTGATCAACAACAAATAGATGAGCTTTATCGTCGTATAGGGGAATTAAGCTGTGAAAATGAATTTCTAAAAAAAAGTGTTTGGCGATGAGTGTTGTAGAGAGAAAAGCCCTCATTGAGCGTGATAATCACCAGTTGAGTATACGTCAACAGTGTCGTTTATTGAGTTTAAATCGGTCATCACTCTACTATCAGCCTATTGGCGAGACGGCCTACAATTTGGCATTGATGCAATTACTCGATGAAGAATTTACCCGGCATCCTTTTCGAGGTGTCAAATCAATGGTGAGTTATTTAAGGGAGATGAATCATTGTGTGAATGCGAAACGTCTCAGGCGATTGCTCCGATTAATGGGACTCATGGCAATTTACCCGAAACCAAGGACAAGTCTTGGAAATAAGACGCACAAAATCTACCCCTACTTGCTTAAAGGACTCAACATTGACCATATCAATCACGTTTGGTGTACTGATATTACCTATATTCGCCTCGCCATGGGATTTATTTATTTGACTGTGGTGATGGACTGGTACTCAAGGTTTGTATTAAATTGGAAACTGAGCAATTCATTAGACACCGCTTTTTGTCTTGATGCTTTGGAAGAAGCCATGCTGTTTTATGGATGCCCTGCTATTTTTAATTCAGATCAGGGTTGCCAGTACACCAGTGAAGCATTTACTGGATTGCTCTTAGCGAATGATATTAAAATTAGTATGGATACTCGAGGCAGAGCATTTGATAATATTATGGTTGAACGACTATGGCGAAGCGTCAAATATGAAGAAGTCTATCTTCATGAGTATGCCTCCATCGCTCAGCCAACATCAGGATTATCTGCTTATTTCAACTTTTATAACTTTGAGCGTCATCACCAAAGCTTAGCAAATCGAAAACCTGCTGACATCTATTTTAACAAACAAATTAATACGCAACATGATCATAACAACGACGATCTTAGTCTAGCAAAAAATAAGACTTATCTCATTAACTATCCAGATACTTGGATAACTCAAAACGGAGGAAATACAATGAGCTAGTATCTATAAATTTCTATTTTTTGGTCTAGACAATGGGGAGTACCTTACGCTAGGGACGTGCTATCGCACTGATGTTTACAGGTTTGACATTAGCTAACGTAAAATGAAATTTTGGCAACTATCACTGTATTTTTGTTGGGTGTTTTTGGTTTTTCTATTGTTTCTCCTGTGCAAGCGCAGGTAATGAAAGAAGCAAAAGATGCGCCTATAACTTGCTTCAGCTGCTAATATTTCATTTTTTAATGTGGGCATTGCTGCAACACCTATTTAGGTGGTTTAGCTATCTATTTAGGATTATACTTCACCCAACTGGGTAGGTGTTTTATTGGTTTTAGCAGGTCTTGCTGTACAAGGCGTTAATATAATACTTAATATTAGAGATAAAGTTGCTTATTGAAAATGTTAAGTGTTTAGATATTTGTTTATCAAAGCAAGATATGCAAATTTTGGAGCAGCATTATGTGCCACATGCAGCACCTGAGTATCAATAACATTATTTTTATTAAAGGAACAAGATTCTATGTTAGACACAAAGCAATTATTTAATATTTGTGGCATCCTATTGGGTGTGGCCGTGGTTGCTATGATTTTTTCAGAGCTTAATACCGCGCTTGCTGATATAAGGCAAGCTCTACACGCTTCAGTTAACCAAATCCAATGGATTATTAACATTTATGGCGTCATTATTTGTAGCACAATGGTTGTGATTGGCAGGATGGCTGATAGATATGGGCAAAAAAAAATCTATTTATTAGGCCTTTTCCTACTGGCCGGATCAATGTTTATTTCAGCTATCTCCCCAAATGCCAATGTCATTATCTTCTCTCAAGCACTAACAGGACTTGCCGGTGCCATGATCCTTCCCGTATCTCAAGCGCTTACCGTCAATGCTTTTGGCTCAGCGGATCGGAGTAAAGCCATAGGGTTATGGGCAGCAAATGCAGGTCTTGCTCTTGCAGCAGGTCCACTTGTTGCCGGTGTTGTTATTCATTTGCTAGGTTGGCGTTGGGTATTTTTCTGTAATGTTATTATTACAGTGATCAGTTTTATTACAGTTTTAACACTGACTGCTGAATCAAAAAGCAAAGCGACAAATGATTCTTTAAACTTATTTGGTTCATTCTTGCTCATAGTGACTATTGCTAGCATCGTATTAGTCATCAGTGAAGGGCAAAGTTTATCAACGTCTGTTAATATACTACTGTATTCTATATTTGTAATAGGGTTTGTGTGGTTTATATGGCATGAGAAAAATGCGAAGACACCGATTATTCAAGAGCAACTTTTTAAATCAAAAACATTTTTGCTAGCTGCACTTTGTATTTTTTGTTTGCTATTTGCGGTTTGGTCGATTATGTTTCTTATGCCCTTATTTTTACAAGAATTTTTTAGTTACAGTGCGTTAATAACTGGTTATTACATGCTAGGGATAACCTTGCCACTGGCTGTATTATCGATTACTGCCGGGAATTGGTACAAAAGATTTGGTCCCAAAAAACTAATTTTTCTGGGATTTATCACCATTGTTGTTAGCCTCGCCTTGCAAATGTTATTTAGATCATCGCCTAACGTCACTTTAATCATTGTCGCAACAGTTTGTTTTGGAATTGGTTGGGGGCTAGTTTGGGGACTGGTCACAACACTGGCTATTAGTACTGTAGATTCAGATCAGGCTGCCGTTGCTTCTGGCTCTTTTATAACAGTGCAGGAAATTGGCGGAACAGTGGGGCTTGCTGCAACAGCCAGTGTTTTTAGAGAAACCAACACCTCTTTGTTGCACAGTTATCATTATAGCATGTGGTTGTTGCTAGGCGTTATCGCATTTGGATGCTTGATGAGTTTAGCATTACCCAACATGATAAAAAAACACTTTAATTATACAGGAGACTAATGATGTTTATTATTGAACTTACTTTTACCCAGCCACTGGAAGAAATTATTAAAAAATATGGAGCTGACCATGGTAATTATCTAGATCGTTATTATCAGAGTGGTCACTTTGTTGTCTCTGGACCACAAAATCCCAAAGTGGGCGGTGTTTATTGTTGCTAAAGCGAAAGATTACACTGAGGTAAAAGTGATCACTGAAGAAGATCCATTTGTCATCAATAATGTTGTCGATTACCGCATTACTGAGTTTGACCCTATAAAGCAACAAGATTGGTTTAATACCCTTTCAAATATAGAATTATTATACAAATCATCTATAGCAAGCTTAACACCTAGTTTTAGTTTGAATTTGTAGGAAATCTTACTCAGTCTAAATAATTAATTTTATTATCGCAAGCGACTGTAATTTTTCAATACTCGATTCATCACATAGTCACCATACATAATAGATGAAAATTTAGCTTCTCCTGATACAAGATTACTACTTAATGGTTCTATTATTGCATGCATATTAGGATCAAAGAAAAAGGGAATTGAATAGCGATCATGATCAGAACGATTAATAACACGATGAGGTATTGAAGCATAAACGACATTAGTCCACCTATATTATCCTGTGCAATAAATGTCATAAAGCTAATATCAGTATGTGGAGCAACACCAAATTGTTCCTTATGCGCACTGGGCAATTGAGGAGGATATCGATGTAAACGCAGAAAGAATGTTGGATTAATAAAAAATCTATTTAAAGTGGTCTGTTCCAAACCAAAAGCAATAGAAAATGCTTCAACTAATTTCGAACTCAATTTAATCATTGCATCTCTATATAAAGACATTGTATTTTTCAAACTGGGCATTTCATCAGGCCATTGATTTGGACCCGCTAAATAATTTCCAGTTTTATAATCAGGGTGGGATTCATCAACATCAAACATCATAATGAATGACTCAGAAAAATTAGGTCGAATAGATTTCCCTTGTGTTGAAGATTTGATCTAAGATTCATTTATAGGCAAAAATCCTCGAAATGCCTTATTTTGTACAATTTTCATCTTAGATTTTAGGGGTAATGCATAAAAATCTTCTGCAGCTTCAAACATATTTCCCAATAAATTTCCAGGAATTTTATGGTTTTTAATATAAGCGAACCCAATATCTTTAAAACTAGTTTTAATTTGTTCTGCGACCTCATAAACACCACTTGAATTTTTCCATAATGGCTGTAAGTCAATGATAGGCAATGAATCATGTAACATTTTATATCTCCTGTTTCTGTCTAAGTTTTCCTCTAAAAAAATATTTTCTCCAGTCCTTCTCAAGAACTTCCAAAATATTGTTATGATGGCAATCTAAAGAATAGATAGCAATTTTCCTACTAGCAATATACTGCACATTATTATCCGG
>JBCCZV010000152.1:0-7679 GCA_039187085.1 Pseudomonadota bacterium | reverse complement strand
TTTTGCTGTTATAGCACACATTATCGCCTCGTTTTATGTCATTCAAACAGCTCTGACACATCTAAACGTTTCTACTAATGATCGAAAAACTATCCAACAATTGCTATTAGTGGATGCCATTGCTCACAACACGGCGATTGAACGTGGTCTCACGGCCGGTATGATAGCGTCAAATTATACCAAAAACGTCGATAAAGTCATGAAACAGCGACAAAAAGTGGATGGTGCTTATGAACAATTTGCGACTTACATTCGTGATAATGCTATTCAATTTGAAATATATGGCTATCTTCTCTCTCAGCAGGAAAATATCCAACTATTAAGGCAACAAATAGATAACAAAGAGCCAACGGATGCTTTCACTGTTTATTCATATGCTAACCAACTGGTTTTAGATGTAGAAAACAAAATACTGGCGAGATTATCGCAGCAAGAAGAAAGAAATATAGGTTTTTTTATCTACAGTCTGGCAAATCTTAAAGAAAGATTAGGGCAAGTTAGAGGAAAAGTGAGTGCTGTATTATCTCGTGGTGTTCTGAATGAAAAAAATAGTATATTAATTCAAAAGTATTTAGGATTTGTTAACGCGAATATTAACCTGTTGCAGTTATCACAGCTCAACGAACAAGAGAAGATGTGGCTCGCCAACTTTTTAGATTCAACAGAATTCTCATCGTTTAACAATATTTCTAAACAACTGCTCACGGAATCGAATGAATTACAATTGAGCTACCCTTCTTCATCACAATGGTTTTCATTGATAACAAAACTCATTAGTCAAGCAAGAGAGAAAACAGTTAAGAAGCAAACTATATTGAAAGAAAAGAGCCTTAAAGAGGAATCGTTTGCAAAGCTCACTATGTTAGTAACATCTGCTACTTGTTTGGCTTCTATTACCTTTTTAATTTTATTTGGGCGATTGGTTATTAATTCTTTATTGAAAAAAGTATCCAATGTTCAGACAGTTATCTGTAATATTGCTACCAGTAATGATCTGTCGGTTCGGATTAATGATAATTCGCGTGATGAGATCGGAACCATTGCCAGAAGTGTTGATGCTCTAGTCGATGCCTTAACCAACTTAATTTTACAAGTAAAAAAAACCGCACAAGCCAACGAAAGGAGTGTTAATGCCTTAACGGATTTTGCTGGAGGGCTTGCACAACGCATTCAATCAGTAAAAAACACAACCGATGGTTTGCAGAGTAATTTTATGCGTGTCTCAGATGAAATTGAGCAAATCTCCCAGTCTGCAGAAGCCACTTCAGATGAAACGGCGCAAGCCAATACGCTTTCAAACGCAACCGAACAAATCATTTCGGATAATCAAAGACACATTGCCGAGTTGTCTTCCATTATTGATAACGCTAATAATCAATCAGAGTCTTTGTTTGAAAAAAGTCAAAATATTCAGGAAGTCTTAAACAATATCAATGCTATTGCACAACAAACCAATTTATTAGCATTGAATGCTGCCATAGAAGCAGCAAGAGCAGGTTCTCATGGACGGGGTTTTGCTGTGGTGGCTGATGAAGTCAGGAATTTAGCCGTGCGAAGCCAGTCATCTACTCAGCAAATCTCGGTGGTGCTGGATGATATTCAACAGCAAACACACCAATTAAAAACGTACATGACAGATACCAGTGAAACAACAGTCGATGTGAGTCAAAAAGGTGAAAATGCATTAGAAAATATTCATGAATTAAGCGCTAATATTGATAAAATGAGCCATCAGGCACAATCGGTCTCTCATGCTATTGATGCTCAAACGAAATTGGCCGCAGAAGCGGATGAAGCTTCTAATGAAATCGCACAAAACATGGAAGTCTTAGAAAATGATTTACAGGTACTAACGGAATTAATTGAAAACTTGCAATGTGCTCAAAAAGAATCATCATCAGCCGTTAATGCATTTAAGGTGAGCCATTGAATTTAAAATGATTTTATTAAAGACTCTCACTCAGTCGAAGTAAAAAATACTTGTAATTGCATAAAGTTGATGTTTAATTATTCGTTTTTTAAGCGAGTGAGGTTAAAATGTTAGAATATTCAGCAAGTTTGTTGGTGTTGATCATCACGGTTGCCATGGTGGTGCTACAATCGGTGATAGCCGCTATCGCACATCGTAAGCAAGCAACAATGATCCCCGGTATTTTGGATCAAAGCCTTGATCACCATTCCTTTGTTTTTCGAAGTCACCGAACTTTCCATAATTCATTGGAAAATGTGCCTTTATTTGTATTAACAGCCCTGCTAAGTATAGCTTTGCAAGTATCTGCTGCTACGGTATTTTGGAGTGTTTTCGTTTTTTTTATCGCTCGGGTATTCCATATGGTGCTCTTTTACAGCATTGCAACCAATAAAAATCCAAGTCCTCGTAGTTACTTTTACATTATAGGTTTGGTGAGTCAGTTGTATTTAGCGGGTGTAGCGACAGGGACTGCTTTAATGCAATGAGTCGAGTCTTTGATGTATATCAATTCCCCGATTTTGTTGACTTGCAATATACACAGTGGGTGTTTTTTTGAAAAAGTGAGGTTTTGTGAGCTAATATCAAAAAAGGACCATCAAAAAAATCAAGAAATTGAATCACTTAATGTGTATGTAAATTTTTATGAATGAATATACATTTTATTATATTGTCAGCCAATAAAATTATTGTTAACTTGAAATTGTTTTTCGAACGACAACGCCTAGAGGGTGTCTAGCCCTCTTTTTTTTCTATAAATTTCAGTCATGTTACCCATTCATTAAAGCTCCGAGGCTTTTACAGCAAGGCCGGTGACATGGTTATACGATTCGATAATAAGCTGAAACACAATATCCAATTCTGACTCTGTTAAAGGAGTGAATATCATCACTAAACCATCCCAACCACTGCGTTGCTCTGCCCAGGGATGACGTTCTCCCCAGCCTTTTTCTGCGACTTCTAATGCTCTTTGGTAAGGCAAAGGAAGATGTAAACTGCCATCAGAATGAAGATGAGCAAATTCACGTCCTGCTAAAATAGCTCTAGGAAGGCGTACAGGCACCTTTTCTTTTAACCAAATGCCAGAAGCACCAGGAAGAGAAGCAATACTGGCATGTTTTTCAACATTAGGTAATGAAAAAGCTAATTGAAACAGTTTTTTATTGATAGCAAGGTTAGGTGTCACGTTGGTTTGAACGTGAGGTACTCTGCCACTGGTGCGCACTTTTAGGCCAGTGCGTTTCGGTAAGGCTTGAATAATAGCTTTTTGCTGAGAAGATTTAGCAGCAACCAAAGTGGCATGACTAGAAGAAGGCTTTAAGGTGGAGTGAGTAAAAGCGCTTGCGTTGCTGAGTATCTGCGAGGTAACAAAAGTCAGTATGGTAAAGCTTGTCATAGACGATATCCTAAGGTAATTATAGTGAGCTAATGCGACATAGCATGCAACTATAGACTCTCATAAAGGGACAAGAGTTCTCTTAATTATCGCTGGATATCATCACTTTTATACTCAATGAGCACCAAAGAAGATAGGTATCTTTCGAGTTGGATATAGTCAGTATCTACTTGAATCGTATAAATATTGTTAGCCTAAGATAGATAAGGTTACACATTCTCTGGCTGTATCGATGCTTGAGAGGGAGTATGGCCAAATTTTTTCTTATAAAGACGGGATAAGTAATTACCAGAATTAAAGCCTACCTCATTCGCGACCTGATTCACTTTTAAGCCTTTAATTAACAATTGCTTGGCAACAGTAAGCCGGTAATCATTGATAAACTCTAAAGGAGTACAGCCGACAGTTTCTTGGAATTTTCTGGAAATTTGGCGATCACTCATGTGTATCTGCAAAGCTAATGTTTTGACATTAAAAGCGGAGTCTCGATAGTGATGTTTGATGCATTCAATACTTCTTTCAATGACTGAACGGCTATGTTGATCGAGATCGGTTTGTGCCAAAGCCTCTCCCCGCTCTAAAGCGAGTTTCACGTTATCTTGTATACGTATTCGGTTATGGTGGATGGCGTTAACCATTGCCATCAGTTCATCAACGTCATAAGGTTTCGCTAAATAACCATCGGCATGTTGACGAAAACCGGTAATACGAGATGTGACATCTTTTTTCGCCGTCAGCAAGATAACGGGTATATGACTGGTTATCGGCGAATGTTTTATTTTCTCTAATAATTCAAAACCATTAACAATAGGCATGTTGATATCGCTGATAACCACATTCGGTTGAAACTGCTTGGTGAGTTCCCATCCTTGTTGACCGTTTTTGGCTGAAAAAGTTTGAAATTCACAACCGAGTTGCTCCATTAATAACTTATTCATTGCCGTATTATCTTCAATAATGAGTATGCTGGCACGGTCATCGTGTGGTTTATCTGCATAAGATGTTGTTGGAAAGGATGAGTCATTGGATGAAGAATCTAGAGCCATTAAGGCATGTATCTCATCTTGATTCACCTGATGTTTGATGGCTTCGGTTTGCGGGTTAGTGCATGCAAATCGCAGTGTAAAACAAGTCCCTTTGCCTTCTTGGCTGCTAAATGATAAATCACCATGATAATAGTCTACGACTTCTTTCACGAGCGCTAGACCAATACCTGAGCCAGGTATATCAGGAGAAATAGTGTGATCACCTCGATAAAAACGATCAAAAATAGCAGTCTTAGCTGTGTCAGGAATACCAATGCCGTTGTCTGTTACTGAAAATTCATACTGAGAAACATGATATTGCTTGAGTGAGACTTGGATATGACCTTTTTCATCGGTGTATTTAATCGCATTGGCAATAAGATTATTAAAGACCTTTTCCATCATCATGGCAGAGCCGTTTTGGTAGATCTCTGGTTGAATATCAAAATCAAAGGTTTGTGTTTTAAGGTTGGCGTAAGCCAGCATCTGAACACAAATTTCATGCAATAAAGATGAGATAGGAATCGTTGTTGGTACATTTTCTTGTTCGAAATGTTTAATCTTTCCAAGTTCTATCACATTATCCACGACAAGAGCTAATCGCTTAGCAACAGCTTGAATAACATCAAAAGCGAGTTTGATATTTTTTTCTGAGGGTGCTGATAACTGTTGTTGTGCACGACCTATGATAATAGCCAAGGGTGTTCTAAATTCATGAGAGATACTTTCAAACTCTTTGGACTTGTTGTTGAGGAGTTCTTCCACTCGCTGTTTTTCAACAGAAAGCTCTCTGGTACGCTGCTGAACCAGTGCTTCTAGTTCCCGTTTTTTCAACATGGTTTGATGCATTTTGTATCGATAAAACAGATAAGGAACTGTCAATAGTAAAATACTATACAGAATTTTGAATGGCCAGGTTAACCACCATGGAGGCAATATCTCAAGTGGCAGTGATACTGCATCGCTCCAGATATGATGGCGGTTCTGGGCTTTGACTTTGAATGTGTATGATCCTGGATTTAAATTGGTATAGGTTGTTTCGCGATTTTTCGAATCATGCTGGTACCACTTTTCATCAAAACCATCAAGTTGATAATAATACTGTAATGTTTCTGCTTCATGGGTGTGAACACCTAGATAACCAAGCGTTAGCATATTCTCTGAATAACGAAGGTTTAACGGTGTCATCACCGAATTGCTCGATTGCAAAGGATGGTGAATTTTTTCATTAAAAATTTTGATGTGGTTAATTTTGATTTGTGGCTTTTGATGATGAAGCCTGATAAGGCTAGGATTAAATTGATTAAAGCCATGAGGCCCAACAAAGTATAATGTATGACTAAATGCATCGAAATAGCCGCCCGTGCTAAACTCATTACCTTGTAAGCCATCGGCAAGAGTAAAACGGGTTACACTTAAGTCCGTTGGATTCACACGCGATAAACCATAATTGGTTGATACCCAAATAAAACCCTCGTTATCCCGTATCACTTTATAGATAAAATTATTGGATAATCCATTTCGAGTCGTTATGTATTGAATTCTTCCAGTCGCTTTATTAACACGTGCCAACCCTTCTCCTTGAGTACCGGCCCATAAAAAATTACTGGTTTTTTCGTTAACTAAAGAGCTAACACCCACTTTAAAACCATTGGTTCTTTCATCATGAAACCAATAATTCGTGAAGGTTTTATTGGTTAAGTCAAAGCGATCTAAACCACCCGTTTCCGTGCCTATCCACAAGGTGTTTTTATCAAGTGCGAGCGCAAAAGCATAATCACTACTTAAACTGTTTGGATTCTTGGGATCGTGTAAATAGCTTACAAATTGCTCATTGATACGATCGTAATAAGCAATACCACCATTATCTATGGCAAACCAGATATTGCCGTTTTCATCTTCCAGAGCGTCACGTACTGCTCCAGAACGAAGCTGGTCACTTGTCATTTTTTGCGGAGTGTATCGAGTCGTTTGTTGGTCATTTATCTGGTAACGGTAAATAGAACCTCGAATAGAACCGTGCCATATACTTCCTAATGAATCTTCAAATAATGAGCCAGGGCTCAAGTTAGAATTAATTCGATAAGGTTTTTTAGCTTTATTGTGAAACCATTGGCATGTTCCATCTTTGCTAATCCGATGCAGACCTTTTCCGTAAGAATCTATCCATAAATCACCTGCCCGTGATTTTAAAATATTAAAGTGCATGCTACTGGATAAGCATGAGTCCGGTATCGACATTTTATAATGTAGGCCAAATTGTGCAGTGGATATGACACTGCTATTAAGACCTGCGTTGGCTAATCCTATCCATAATGTACCAAAAGAATCGAGAAACAGAGATTGCACGGCATTATCTGCCAAGCTTGCTCGGTATGCAGGAACATGTACAATGTGTTGTGAAGTTTGGTGGGCTAAATCATATAAAAATAAACCGCTCTGTGTACCAATCCAGAGATTATTATTTTGACTATCGAATAGTAGCGCTTCAACAAGATACGCTTGTTTTGTGAGTCTGGCGGTTGGAAGACTATCGGTAAAAACTATCGGTGTTACTGTTTCATTTTCTGCATCAAATTGGAAAAGTCCATTAAGTGTACCTATCATTAAACGATTTTCTGAAATTTTACTGATAGAAAGCACATGATTTTCTTTTATAGCTTTTGTTGTTGCACTCTTCACTAAAGGTATTCGTTTAAAGCTATGACGTGATGATTCATAAAGGTATAAGCCATTATGACTACCCAGCGCCAGAGTTTGAGAATCAAACTCAGAAAAAGCCGTAATTCTAATAGGTGAGTTTGTGGCTGTTTGTGGTGTCGAAACAGTGACAAATTGTTTTTCTACATCATCATATTTGAAAAGCCCGCCGTCCTTTAACGACATCCAGGTAGTGAGCTGACTATCTTGGAACAATCGAGCAATACGATACGTGCGAAGAGAGGCTGTATCTGTATAAACTACTGGGATTTCAGAAAAGGTGTTTGAAGAAGGGTGATAGCGACTGATGCCCTGTAGGGTGCCCACCAAAATTTCCCCATTTTGCTGAGCTAAAAGACTTTGTATGCTGCCGTTAGGTAAGCCATTAGGCTCAATAACAGAGTGCTGGAAATTGGTAAACGTATAGCCATCGAATCGGCTTAACCCATCGAATGTACCAAACCAGACACTGCCATCACTATCTTGAGCGATGGCAGTGACGGTATCTTGAGCTAGCCCATTTTCGGTGTTGTAATGCCGAAAACGATAATGACCATCCATTCCCCATACATTGGAGGAGAACAGGGAT
>JBCCZV010000151.1:0-7838 GCA_039187085.1 Pseudomonadota bacterium | reverse complement strand
TTATTATTCATTATACGAAATTTCTGTTCTTTTTTGACTTAAAAAAATTTTTCATCACAACATTTAAAGCGATTTATTTACATTCATGTCATTTTTTTACGTTGATAGCACTGCCCTTCTTTGTTAAAAAAAATTCGACTTTACTTACTTTTGAAGTAAAAAAACATCAAAGAACTCATAGGGGGACAACATGAGTAAATTTTATATGAGTCATTTCTATCATTTTTTAAAATATTTAGTCATTTCTCTAATTACATTCAGCAGCCTACAAGCCAATGCGAGAACCGCTTTTGTGCATTTATTCGAATGGCAGTGGGATGATATTGCCATCGAATGTGAACAGCATTTGGGACCAAAAGGATTTGCAGCTGTACAAGTTTCACCGCCGCAAAAATCTATCAATCGTGGAGAATGGTGGAGCCGCTACCAACCTTTAAGTTATGCTATTGAAGGACGTAGTGGTGGGTTAAATGAATTCGCAAATATGGTCGGCCGATGTAAAGCGCAAGGTGTTGATATTTATGTTGATGCAATTATTAATCATATGGCTGCATTGGACAGAAACTTTCCTGAAGTGCCTTATGGGCCTAACGATTTTCATGATTGCCGGACAGATATCAATTATCAAGATCGATGGCAAGTACAAAATTGCGACCTTGTGGGTTTAAATGATTTAAAAACAGAGTCGGAATACGTACGCAATAAAATTGCAGAATACATGAACTTTTTGATCGATCTTGGTGTTGCAGGATTTCGAATTGACGCTGCGAAACATATTCCTGCCTCAGATATAGCAGCCATTAGACAAAAGCTTAAAAGCGATGTTTATATCTTCCAAGAAGTGATCCGTGCTAATGAACCAATCCAACCCGAAGAATATGTTGGCAACGGTGATGTTACTGAATTTAACTTTGAGCGTAAAGTTGGTAGCGCTTTCAAAGGCAGAGAGCCTCTGACCAATCTAGCCGGAATCGGCTCTTTAAATGGGTGGTTGCCAAGCGATAAAGCTGTCGTGTTTGTTTCTAATCATGACGACCAACGCTACTTTGCCAACGATATTGTAACTTTTAGGGATCCTGGCGATCTGAATTATATCGCTGAAATATTTATGTTGGCTTACCCTTACGGTTACCCTAAAGTAATGTCTAGTTACTACTTTAACAGCTTCGATCAAGGCCCACCCGGCCAAGGTGCTAACAGCGGAGACAGTTGTGGTGGAGGCTGGGTGTGTGAACATCGTTGGAGAGGTATCGCCAACATGGTGGCATTCCGTAATGTTTCAGTTGATGAATGGCGAGTAACTAACTGGTGGAGTGGAAATAGTAATCAAATCGCGTTTGGTCGCGGTGGCAAAGGTTTTGTTGTCATTAATCGTGATGGAAACCAATTATCAGCCACCATTCAAACAGGAATGGCTTCCGGTGAATATTGCGATATCGTTAATGGTAATTTCACTAATGGCTCTTGTGATGGCCCTACTATTCAAGTCAATCAAAATGGTGAAGCGAGCTTCAGTGTACAATCTATTGGCGCGGCGGCGATCCATGTTGGTGCCAAATTAGGCGATTGCAATAATGATTGCGGATGTACTGACTGTGGCGATAACGATAATGGATGGTCTGAAGCATATTTTAGAGGAACACCAAACGCATGGGGCACCTCTTTAATGCAGCAAGTTAACGGTAACTGGCAAATTAACGTAACATTTAGTAATGGCGATAGCTCTGGACCTGCACGATTTAAAATTTCACGTTTCCAAGACTGGAGTGAGTCTTATCCGGCAGAAGATTTTGTTGTTAATGATGGGCCAGGACTTTATGAAATTACGTTTAACGACTCATCTAAATCGATAAGTGCTACAAAACTTGATGATAACGCTCAACAACCTGATGACCCTAATGATAGCGAATTAGTTTCCATCGAGCTCGTCTGTAATAATGGCAACACCTATTTCGGTCAAAGCGTTTATGCTGTAGGTAATATATCCCAACTCGGCATCTGGTCGCCCAATGATGCGCTAAAGTTAGAAGCAACTAACTATCCTACATGGTCTACAAGCTTAGAAGTTACAAAAGATTCTCGTTTTGAGTGGAAGTGCCTGAAAAGAGACGAAAGTAATCCTCTAGAAGGTGTTGAGTGGCAAGGTGGCAATAATCAAGTTGTTGTGGCCAATTCAGAGAAAACAAGTACTGGAAATTTCTAAATCTATCGAATTGAACGATAAAGCTTTGTAAAATTTGAGTTTTTACAAAGCTTTTTTTTAATAAGAAAAAGTTTTTAAGTTACTTTCAACTTCGTATGCAGAGCATTATTTTTTTATCCTAAATATTTGATTTTCATCGTTATATCCTTAATTTTACAAATGATTTTCAAAAAATTGATAGTTTTTTTAAATCATTTAGCAACTCTTATAACTCTACAATGGGTATCCTTTTATTTCTCATCAACTTTACATCGATAAAGTGACATTATCCGCATAATTGACTATCTCTTGACCACTTAAATGTAACAAACTAAAATTCAAACACTCGTTAAATATGATGAAAGCTAGGAGCTTGTGAATGAATGATCAGTACGATCCGAAAAAACCTGATGCGTATGTCGGTCATTTAGCAGAAGTTAACAAAACCAATCATGTGATTGCCACAGAAAATATCTACAATGAGAAAGGTGCACTACTCGTTCCCAAAGGCAGCAAAATTTCTCCCAATATAGCAGCTAAAGTCATAAAACATAAATTGAACAAACCTCTTGAAAATTCAGTAAATCTTGAAAAAAATAAAAGAGGTAAAGACTTGTATAATGACATGCGTAGACTTTCTAAAGAGTTTCCTGATTTTTTAGCCATTCACTATTACATGAACATTGATGAAAGCTTAAAAAAGTTTTGTCAAATGTACGATAAGCTACCCATCATACAGCAAAAAGTTACTGTACTTTCTGAGAGAATGCCTAACGAATATCACAAGGGTTTATTTTGTTCGTGGCTTGGTCTCTGTATAGCTACCCATATGAATCTCAAAACAGAAAGTTTGCATACCGTTTTTATTGCAGGTTTAATTCATGATATTGGCATGTTACATATAGAGCCTGAAATTCTAAAAAAACAAGGCGATTTGTCCGCTGATGAATGGCGTGCTATTCAAAGCCATGTTGTTATTGTTAAAATTATGTTGGAAGGAATGAAAGGTTTACCCAAACTGACAGCAACAGCGGTTTTAGAACATCATGAAAGATGTGATGGAGCAGGATATCCAAGAGCGCTGACTGGAGATAAGCTTTCTTTAGAAGGCCAAGTTGTGGCGATTTGCGATAGTATTTTCTCAATACGTACAAAACAACTGGCAAAAAACAATTTAAGTTTACGAGAAATTGTCCCAATCATACAAGTTAATAACACCGTCCATTTTTATCAGACCTATGAAGCTGTAGTGACAATGATAAGGCGTTGTAAAATCCCACGTAAACGTTTTATTGATGATAAAAAAATTAGTCTATTTGGCAATAATCTACTTGATGATTGTAAGAAGCTTCGTACTCAGTTTTGTTCAATACAAAAATTTATAAACTCAGTTTCAGGAATAGATACAAACTCTAAAGCAGTCAAAGTTGTATTTAACCAAATTCATCGATTAAAAGTTTCATTAGCAGGCTCTGGAGTCATTAGCCCAGAACTCATGACCTGGATATCTAAAGTTATTAACGAAAAGCGTACAGATAGTTTTAACGAGGTTGAAGAAGTGAGTTTAATCGTTTCAGAATTGATCTACCAATTCAAAGATCTCAAAAAAATTCTTGGTCTGTGTTTAGCTGATGATGCAAAAACTGAGTTGCCAATATGCGACGCGATAAAAGAGCTTTTAGCAGAGTTAGATAAAGATTTATCTAACTCTTCAACAAAGTCTCATAAAACTATAGCAAATGCTATTTAAACGTTTTTTAGTTAGAATTTATACTTACCAGATTAAATCATCAGGAATCACATAATCTGCATAAGGATCATCTTCATCAACAATATCTTCAGTCTTAGCTTTATTGAGTAATAAAATGGAATCTTCATCTCTTTGAGCAATTTTTTCTACAATTGGATAAGGTAACATAGAGTAGTTATTGCCTTGTTTAACGATACCAACTTGTCCTTTGATAAGTTGCTGACGAATCAACTCATTTACTTTAAGGGTTTTTATTGCATTACCATCTTTAAAATTAAAATCATTAAGATTAGAACCATTTATAACAATATGGTGAGATTCTATGAGTTGTTTTATCTGGGCTTTTACCGCTTTTTCTTCAGCGATTTTTTGTTTTTGTTGATTCAGTTGGCGATCTTTTTCTAACTTTTCTTCATTAGCTTTCGCTATCTCTAATTTGTTTTCATCAACCACTTCAGTTTTATGTTTACGGGCTTGTTTATGTTGAGTATGCTTTTCCTTCTTGGCTTTTTTAACTGACTTTTCGTCAACCAGTTTAGCTTTAAGTAATTGATCAGCAAGTGAATTCCCCATATTAACCCCCCATTAAATATGCTATTAACCTAAAATGATAAGGTATATTTTACCTCGAACTTTCATCCTAAGTAAATAATAGGGAATGACTTGCTGAACAATTTACAACCTGATTAGAGTTTCCTTTTTAGTTTTGTATTTCCATACTGTAAGTCAAATTAGCATCATTCATTGTTATTTTATAAGTGCCCGCTTGCGTTACTGGTATATCATTGCCTGTTTGATCGAGAGCAGAGTCATTTAAATTATTGTCACCATAATTTTGTTTCCAATCACCAAAAACATCAAATTTAAAACGCTCATCTGGATTACCTTCAAACTCCACAGTAATTTCCCAAGTAAAGTCGCCAACCAAAGTCATGGCACCTGCTGTCCAGTCGTTATGAGTACCACGCAAATACATTTGGCTGAATGTTGAAACAAATCCACCTGTACCACCACTGTCTTTTACTAAAGTATAGGATAAATTGTTATCATTGACTGTGATGGTATATTCACCAGCACCAGAGAATAAAATATCTCCCGCACCCTGCTCAAGCTGACCATCTTGATTATTATCACCATAATTCAATGACCAGTCCGCAAACACATCTAATTTAAATCGCTCATTGGCGCCATTACCCACTTCAACCTTAATTTGCCAAGTATTGTTATCAACGAGCGTCATAGGCTCAGCATTCCATTGATTAGTTGTTCCTCGATAATAAAGAACATCAAATTCTGATTGGAAAACATTACCATCTGGATCTATTCTTATTTCCAACTGCGCTGTTGACGTCGCGCCTTCATTATCAGTCACCGTCAAGCTAATTACTTTTAAACCAGGCGAATCAAACACAAATTCGGTATTAGATTGTGAACTACCATTATTCCATGCATAACTCACAATCTCGCCATCGGGATCGTAAGAATCTATTCCACTAAAACTGATGGCTGTTTGATTGAGTGATGATGAAGAGAGCTGTTTGATTATAGCTTTTGGTTTTAAATTTCCTGTAGTGCGTGTCACGAAAGGCTCCGTACCCACGATATTCCCATTAACATCTTCAATAATTTTCCCATTGACTTGGGAATAAGTGCCAGCACCGACATAAACCTGTTGTATGGAAGAGCGAGAAACGTTACCTCGTGCATCAATCGCTTCAATATAATAATCCACAACTTCGTCACGTAAATCACCAATGTAAGCGAAGTATAAATCACCAATTTTCTTAGCGGGAACAATATCCATGACTTCTTTAGTTGATGCTTGCCATGCAACACCATTAATAATCGGTGTTAAATTACGCGATAGCATCGAATATGATTTCCATTCTCCAACACGACTTGGATCAATGTTAGGCACACCTTTCGATTTTAAATCAGCCGGGTCATAAACTTGATAGGTTCTATCTAAAGCATCAAGTTGCTTTTGGGTATGTTTTCGAATTTTAACGGTGATTGACTCTATACCACTTAAGTCATACGCATAAGTATAGATACCAAATTGCTGATTGAAATAATGCAATGTCCAACCTTCGGCTTTGCTGACATTCGCACTACCTGGATTGTAAGGCCAACGTTGTGGCCACCAAACGGATGGTCCCGTTCTGTCTTGATTTTGGTTTTCTAACACATAAGGCTCAGAGAAAAACAGAGATTGGTTAAAAGAAATGGTAGGCTTTACATGATCGTCGACGTTTTCATCATAATAACCAAACCCTGAATCTAAGGCAGCAGTTAAAAAGTACCAACTTAATTCAGCAGGGTTTGCACCGCCTTGGTAATTGTTTTTAGCGTCGCCTTTTACAGGATAAGAAAGCATCCAAGGATTCAATTGATTACCAGGATAAGTAATTTCCTTATCCAATGCCGTTGTTGGTTGCCAATGATTAGGATTATTATCGAGCCAAATTTGTTCGGCTGTTTGTGCATAGTTTAAAGCAGCTTGTAGCAGAGCAAAGTTTCTTTCCAAATAATGGTATCCATACTCAAAAGATACTGTCATTCCTTCAATTTGACCTTGGAGATTTTTTTTAGGTGAAAATGAAGTGCCTTCCGTACGATTGAAATCACTAAATTGTCCTTGCCAGATACCAAAGGGTAAATGCCAGTGATACCACGTCGGATCGGCTGAAGAGTCTCTAGTGTCAATCCAAGAGCCATCTTGCACATGCACAATATCATTTTCAGGTATAGGATTTGATAAAAGATATTCGTTAACCCCCATTCCTGTTACATCGGGATCAGCATAAGTCACTCGGCCAGAGTTTAACCAAGTTCCGCCATCTCCAGCTCTACCCGATGAGTTATCACCATCATGAGCTATTACAAAATATTGTTTACGGCCCAGTTGAGCAGCTTCATCAACGAAAGGTTTAAGTAAACGTGCTGTTACTTCTCCCTGATAACCTTCTTCCCAAGAGCTCGCTTGCTCTACAGGAATACCCGCAACTTTAAGCGCTTCCCCAGTTTCAGGATCAACCCATTGCACCCAATGAGGAATCGAAGCGAAAGGAAATTTATTATGCGTGACTTGTTTTTCATTAAACATAGGCTCTGAAACCCAATCACCAATCGTACTGACATTTTGTAGATCAGCTCTATTAGGTGGCGAAATTAATGTGTCAATTCCAGGATCGTTTAAGTAAGGATAATCGGTTAATGTTCGTGAAAAATGAACATTACCTATAACACTCCATTCAATACCCAATTTATTTAACACAGGAATAATTCTTTCAGAGAAACCCAATTCTGTAGGGAAGAATCCTTTAGATGATTTAAATGAACTCCCAAAAAAATTATCTCTTGCAAGTGTCGCATTGTGGAAAATGAGATCCTTCAAAAAATAATCGTTACCAACTAACGGGCCCATAGAATGGTGGCCGGTAAAATGTATCAAATCTAGTCTAGGGAAATTATTGGGAGTTCTGGAATTTAAATGTGTATCCTTCCACGGTGCATGCCAATTAGGGTTATCATAACCTCCAACATTTTGGTATTGAGTAAGGCTATGAACATTATTGATAACAGAGCCTGACATAGTCACGTGGCTCTGGCTTAAAGGATGAGTTAACGCATTAGCATTCACCGTTTCCCAAGGCCAATATAGGTAACCGCCTACTTTAGCATGATGAGAATAGTAGCTCACTAAATCATCATGCGGCATTGGTGAACCATTAGGTAAGAAGAATGTATAGTCTGCAGGCGGGTTTTGTTTCAAAAGTATAACATCACCATCATAAGTGTATCGTATCGGTTCACCAACCGATAATTGCTCATAATCTTTAACATCATAATAGGGCCAGAAATTTGGCATGTGGTTATGATAAATATGTGTAGCTGCGATATCAG
>JBCCZV010000150.1:0-7846 GCA_039187085.1 Pseudomonadota bacterium | reverse complement strand
GTGCCAATACAAGATTTTCGTTTATTTCTACAAAAAGCGCTCTTGATTTGGCACGATTAACAATGAAATTAAGTTTGAATACATTAATAGACCTTAATAACAAACGACAAAGACACTAATGTAAAATAGCAGGATGTTTAACATGAAAATTTTTCAAATAACGCATTGCTCGCACAAAACTCGCGTCACTCTTTAAAATAATATCTTCTTGAGTTCGTTTAATAAAAATATCTGGTTTAGTACCTTGATGAAAACTCTTGTCGTTTCTACGATGATGAGAAAAGATAGCTTTAGTGGTTGGTATGTTGACAACTATACCGCTATTAGGCAAGTGAACTTGAAGAGGATAAACGTATTGTTCATCTACGAAGCTCCCTGTTTCTTCGCCAATAATCACACCAAGATTTTTTTCTTTTATTTTACTGGCAATCACCGCACAAGCTGACAAACAATGTCCGTTAATTAACAGAATTAAATTAATGGGTCCTTTGGCTAAAGACTCTCGTTTCCTAGGATATTGCTCTACTGTTTTCCCATAGCCTGTTATTAAAAACTCCCATTGTGTCCATTGTAAATATTCAAGCGGCAACCAAGCTAACGAATTTCCTAGTTTTTCTTTTTTAACAGCATTAAGGTTTTCAGAGTGAAATGATTCAAAGTTTTTACTCACTTTTACCTGATATTGGTAAACCCAATCTGCCGACTCCTGATCTAAATAACGTAACAAATTCCAAGCATTTTCGGAAACACCTCCAGCATTGTAACGGACATCGACAATTAAGTTTTTTCGTTTCTGATGATGAAACTCAGAAAAAAAGCCTTCTAAAAACTCAGAAAATTTTTCCGTATTTTCGTTAAAATCATTAATCCATAGTAAGTCAGTTTCTTTATTAATATGATGAGTACCGTAAAAGGAAGAAGATACATTATCAGGATTTTCAAACTGGTTTTTTATAGGCTTAATACTGGAAGAATAGATTTTATTGTTCCATACATACTCGATCGTATAGTTTTTAAAATCATGCTGGAAACGTAACCAATACAAGAGTGCAAACTGCGTTTGCACTAAACGATAACGACTGGTTAAAGTTTCATAGGAAATCAATGATTCCAATTCGTGCATAACCCATTCAATGGGTTGCCCATTGATTTTCAGAATTTGAGCTCCCGTGGGTATCAGAGGTTGATCGCTCAAATCTTGTGCAACCCAAACATCATCATATTGATAGATAATCGCTAAAGGAAAAAAACCTCCATTAACCTCACGATATGATTTGATTAAGTCAGAGGAAATTTGTAATTTCAAATGTTGATCTCTAAACGATTGTAGAAGTTTCGAGATTGCTACATAAACATTTCTTTCAGTCATTGGCCAAAAAATATTTTGGTCAATAATCGCTTTAGAACGTAAATAGTCTGAATAGGAAAGCCGATTGAAAGGTTCTGGATGAATTTTACGAAGAGCATCTTCGAGATAATGGATATCCGAACGAATTTGATTAGGTGTTAAAACACGCTCTTCAAATTGAGCTTGCTGGAACATGGGTATAGACTGACAGCCGAGCAAGCTGAGTACGAATAGAGCGCTGATTACAATACGTATACATTTCATAAATTGATGGACATTTTTTACTGGAGTGAAGTTCACCGGAAGACATAAAAAACATACTTTATGAACAATCAAAAATAAATGTCAATAATAGATTGATATTGGAACTATATAATTCTTTCTTTTAGCATATTTGCAATTTTTTGTGTGATTTTTTTATCAATGAGTAATCCAATATGGCCTTTGTTAAATTCGACTTCTTTGTAAAATGATGACTCAAATAAATGGCGCATAGCTCGGCTAGATCGTGGCGGCACAATATGATCGTGCTTTCCATAGATGTTTAACACCGGACATTGGATCCTTCTTAAATCAATAGGCTGACCATTTAGCTTCACTTCATTGCGTACTAGTAAGTTTTCAACATAAAATTTTTCGATATATTCCATTAAAAAGCTTACAGATACATCAGGCCCTTGATAAATCCACTCTTCCATTGCTACGAAAAATGGCATATCTTCGCTTTTTATAGCATGTAGGTATTTTGCAACTTTTTGACGCATCGGTCTTAAAGCTAGAAAATATCTTAATAGCCATCGGTGAGGTATCACACCTACATCATTAGTTAAGAAAAACGACTTCAGCTGCCGTGCTGTATCGATTAACAAGTGTTTTGAGTGTGGAGTACTCATTGGCGTTACCATTAAACACAATGAAGCAATATAATTTTGCATATATGCCGTTGCAAGCATGGCTAAAACACCGCCTTGGCAAACCCCTAAGAATTGAACTTTGCACGCATGGCGATTCGCTAACCACTGTACACAAGGTTTGATACCCCCTAAAACATAATCGTCTAGCGTAAACTGATTATACCTAACATTTGGGGCATGCCATTGAATGCGATAAATAGTATAGCCTGATTCGATGAGTTTTTGTGTCAACGAGTGTTTTTCATCCAAGCTTAAAATATCAGGGCTATTAATCAGTGCAAAACACATAAGAAGTGGGGGACCAACCTTATCATTGACTGGTGTTCTACTTGTATATTTTTGTAATTCAGCCATGGGAAAGGAGGCAACTTTTACCCATTGTGTCGAACGATCCACCTTTTTAGAGGATAAGTCTTGCAATGTTGCTTTAAAAAAGAGCTCGCTATTTCTTTGTAATTGTTGTTTTTCAGCGGCAATTTTATCTTTAAGATCTTTAAGTTTCACGAGTGGTTACGAAAGGTTCGGAGAAAATCGTTTGACGAAAAAAATTCTGCCAAAAATTATTCATATCACAGCCAAAATCTTGAGCTTGCGATATTAAGAGGCTAAGCGATTCCAAAAAAATCGAATCATTGACTAAAAGACCCTCATTTGGCTCATTGGCTTTTTGCCATATTTCATAGAAGCAGCTGTCATTATGACGATGTATTTCGTACCAAAAGCGATCTAGTGCGATGTCGGCAATAGATCGCATACGTTGACATATGCGCGCAATTGACATCAAAAGGGCTTTTTCAAGAAATGGATTATTTTGATTATCGCTATGCTGAGCCAAATTATTACTTACGTTGTTTTGAAAAATATTGAGTTTTTCTTGAAAGTCCTTTAAAACCCATTGTGAATGCTCTTTGGCTAAGGAGTTGTTGTGTAGAAGCTCATCATCCCAATCCAGATCAAGCCTCTGGCTGCATTCTTCAATTTGCATTAGCAGCTGATAATAGAGCACATTTGCCCAAGCAAAGCGATTATTAAGCTCTACACGAGGTATTAAGTCATGGTGATACATAAAGTTTTGCATGGAGGAGCCACCAAAATCCAAGATGTCTGAAAATCCCCCCCAATAATAAAGCCACAAACTTGGCGGGAGTTGACGGTAAAGCTTTTGATAAGACTCATCAGATGTCTTTAACTTGGACTCTACATGAAGAAATTCCATGATATGCTATCGCCCAATCTCATTTTAAAAGTTTCAATATACAAGTGGCTAAGCATAACATCATTTGAAGTTAATGAACCAGCGCTATACCTCCGAATTTGCTATCTCACTGACTTTGTTGACCAAACTGCTAAGTCGATCGATAATCTGCACAATTTTAAGAAGATACCTTCCTTACATTCACTCTCAAAAAAGTCAATTTTTAGAGTTGTTCAGTTCTAGACCAAACACACTAAGGCGAGGATTGAGTGAGCTCCTCATAGGTTACTTCTTGCCATTTTCGCGTTTTTAATTGGTTTTCTCCTAATCCTAAAATATTCATGCTGCTTTGTGCATCATCGTCAAAAGGAGTTGATGCTCCAATAACAACTGTAGGCTGTGGTGGCCTATTCGGGTAATTGGGATCACCAACAAATAGAATGTTAGGTTCAGGCGCAATACCTGACATTTCATTTTCGATAAAACGCGAATCCGCTGTCTGCACAGGTGTACCATCAACGATGTTAACAATGTATGTACGGTTACTGCCATGATTCATAGTACATTGCTGACGAGACCCGCTGGTTATCATCGATAGAGCAGGCAAGTAAGTAGTAAAAATGATTCGTTGATTGAAGGTTATAGCTGGTGTAAGCACTTTTTCTCCAAGAGTACCCGCTGTACGAAAATCCAGGTACCAACCGAATAAACTAGAATCTTCATCTAGTAATGTTGATATAGGTAACGCTCCATTTTGTACCAAAGTTGTTCCATCTAAATTATCGGTCACATCCAATAAATTCGACAAGGTAATATCCGCATCAAACTGGCTACGAGGAATACTGTAATTATCTAGGTAACGCTCTAATACACCAGTGTCTTGCACTAAGAAAAAACGATCGGCTGTATCAGTTTCTTTGGGATGTGCTCGATAGCCAGAGCCCACAGCCAAAGCGATATAACTAGCACCATTAGGTCTTTGTATAGCCGACACATCGATACCGTTATAAAAGCGCCTATTTTCTTCTAACGAATCGCCACTGAGCGTTGCGATTCTCGCTCCTTCTGCTAATTTGTCCGATTTGCCTTCATTTTGATAATTATTGATGTCAAATCGAAAAATTTGTCCTTGTATGTCGATGGCATAGATGTGTTCGATTAAACCCGAACCTGTGATATCAATAGCAGCAACATCTCCAGTAAATGCACTTTTCATTGCCTTTAAATCACCGCCGTGCCCAAATTTTGGTTGTTCAGCATGCTCTTGTGCATCCCAAAGTAACTCGCCAGTTTCTGCATCGATCATAAAGACACTTTTACCTGTGCTATCTTCTTTCACCACACCGAAATAATCTTGTGATTCTGCATCGTAACCACCACCAAATACCACCACTAAACGACGTTGCTCATTCCAATTTATATGCCCAAAAACCGGTTTAGACCAAGACTGAGCAAGATTTTTAAAAGGTGATTTGCCACCTTCAATCACATAGCGTAAACGAGGCTTATTGAGATCACTGATATCAAGCATATAATAATTCCGACCACCACGACGCATACCGACTATGAGATACGCTGTTTCTCCAGCATCAATAACTCCATTGTTATTCGTATCAACAATATGTGGCACTATGTGACCATCTAAACCGTATTGATGGATGTCAGTGATGTCTTTCCTTTTAACTTTTTCCACTTCTTGTAAAAGTTCAAGCGGCAAGAACGACCAAAATTCTTCACCGGTTTCGCCATCGAGGACGTGAAGGTAGCCTTCATTTGTTGCAGAATAAATAACACGCTTCGAATCCGAATTTGTTGTGGCATACGCCACTAATACAGGTCGAGAATGAAGAGAATCGCCCATGAGTTTTCGCGCATTGTTATCACTGTCGATATCTATAGCTGAGATGCTTTCTTCCTCTTCCTCATTGGCTTTTGCTTGTGTTTCATCATCCGTATCGACACCGCGAGCCCATCTGATAAGCTCAATAAGACGCTCACGAATTTTCTGACTTAACGTTAAAATTCCTGAACTTGAGCTAGAAGATGAGCTACTTGAAGACGAGCTACTTGAAGATGAGCTACTTGAAGATGAGCTACTTGAAGATGAGCTACTTGAAGATGAGCTACCGGACGAATCGTCATCATCGTCATCATCGTCATCATCGTCATCATCGTCATCATCGTCATCACTTGTAGAAGCAGTGCTGCTTGAAGGTGACACCACCACAGTATCTTCATCGATTCCTGTGCCTCCACCAAGAATATTATCCGTATCTACGATATCTTCTTCTTGCATTGCGTAGGAGTTTGATTCTATTAGGCGGTTAGCAGGCACAAACAAATCGATGTTGTTATTGCCTGTAAAATTAGAAAAAACCAAACGTGTTGGATTAAGTTCTTCATCAGCGGCACTACCAAACTTATTGGCTGCACCACCGACTGTAATTTTGTCTCCATCGATGCTGTTGGACCAATAGTTTTGTGTGTAAGGACTAAATAAACCATTTTCAATAACATTAACGCCATTTTTACCTACAACTTCACCGTTTACTAAACGATATTTTTTCATGTTACCTGCCCAAACAGCAGTACCTTGTGGCTGGAAAATAGCGTAATACAAAGTAGAATCATGTTGCATATGGCTATCGGGACTCACAGCAATGCCCGGCGAAACAAATGAGGAAGCACCGCGTTCTATATTAGCAACGACACTGGTTACGGATTCGAGAACATCACGTGTTGAAGCTGCAGAGAAGTGCTGACTGTCAGGGTGATATTGGGTTAATGTCTGCAAAGGAAGAGATTCACTCAATGAAATACTGTGAAAGATTAAATGCTGCTCTCCTTCGATAGAGCTTTTTTGATCTTCTTCGCTAATATGCTGAATCAAATCAGACATGCAATTCCAACCTGCAGTATCGGTAACACCTTCAAAGGAAGTGCCGCCACAAGATTGCCCAGTAAGGTTTCGGATACCGCTTACAGCAGATTGTGATGCAACACTTGGATCTTTCGCGGAAATAACTACCACATGATTAGATTGGCAGCCATTTAAAATAGCATTGGGGGCATCACGAAAATGATTCACAGCTTCAAGTAGACCGAGGGAAAGATAACTATCACCATTAGGTGTTAATGCTCCCAAAGAAGATTTTATGGAATCTCTATGCGTGTTACTTCCACTGGTATTTTCTAAATAATCAATCGAAGAAACAATTTGTGCACTTGTTCCATCGTAAACAACCAAACCGACATTAAGGTGCGTGGAATTATTTAATAGATCTCTTAATGCTTTTTTTACAATACGTAATTTTTCAACACTACCTAAACCATAGACATCATCAAGAATAAGTTCACTCATAGCTTGTGAGTTATCAAGCACAAAAATAACATTGGGCCGTGAAGCTTCAATAATTCGAGAATCCAAATAGACGTCTGTATCATCGGCTATAACTTGCCCGCACAAAGACATAAGCCATGTTATAGATAATGTTTTCCAAAATTTGGTTTTTCGTATTGCGTTCACTTTTAATCTCTACTCCTTGTTCCAAGCCATGTCATACACTTGGTAAGGCTATATTTCAGTAACACTCTAACCCATTGAATGCTGTTTCTAATTATCATAAATTTTATAAGCCAGCTTAAGTTAATTATTTTTTAACCAAGTTTCAATGCTAAGCATCTGTTTTTTGGATGAACTGACCATTAATTATGACATTTATCGACAACTGGACCATTTCTCACAATGAAAGGTAAATCTGTCACCCATTGGCACAAGCCATGCTCCCCTTAGTGAGCAACGCTCAAAAGCTTTGAGGATTGCGCGCCATGCATTCTTAAAAATTGCATAATAGATAAATTATTTTGACGTTTAGCCACATCAAAAGCTGTACCAAACCTTTGGCTTACCACATTGATTTTGGCACCATTGGCTACTAATAACTTGACCATTTCCAAATGATTATTTTTCACAGCCATTAATAATGGAGGTAGAACTTCATCATCGAGTCGTTTAAAAGAAGTTTGAGGTTTGGCTTTGCTGGGATTCACTTCAGCATAATTGCGTAGAAGAATAGTGGCCATATCACCCAAACCTAGTTCAGCCGCTTTTTTTAATGCCAAAGAGTTATGTCCATTAATATCAACTCCGTGAGAAATCAATAAATTAACAATATCACCTTTTTGATATTTCATGGCATTGATTAAAGCTGTTAACCCAAGTTCTGCTGATTGAAAAGCTAATGGATCTTTTTTCATTAACATTTCTAGTGCTTTACTGTTTCCTTTTTTTGCTGCGATATCCAATAACGATTCTTCCTCTATTAATTCAAGATACGCAGGTTTTTCTCGTGCCGCAGCGGGCTTTGATAACATGGCTTCCAACGCACT
>JBCCZV010000149.1:0-7867 GCA_039187085.1 Pseudomonadota bacterium | reverse complement strand
GTGTACCAAGAGCTGGTATCCATAATCAAACCAGGTTCAAAGTTGATTGACGTCCATTCAGAAATGAATAAAAAGTTATTCCAATCCGCTTCCAATCCTAACGTTAGATAATCGGTTTTTTTATTCTCTATCCTTAACGCCTCTGCTACTTCAGCAAAAGATTCTGCCGCTGGAGATAACGCCTCAACAGTATTTGCCACATCCAATAAAGTACTAGAGAGTGCTAGCAGTTGTTGGTTAGTGGCATCTATACTTGGAGAATTGACTGATATACCACTATTGTAATGATAACCAAGACGAAAACTCAAATAGTCATTAGAAAATGTCCAGGCAATTCCTGCTAAATTATCAATTTCAAAATCAAAATTTTCAGCGAAGCTATTCACTAAGACATCTGATTCTTTATTACTTCCATAGTAGAACTGAACCAAACTATACCAATTGCCAAAAGATGCCGTATGGATAAAATCAAAACCATCAAAAGATGAGAAAGGAAGATTGTAAGTTTCAAGCGGTGGGTTAATCCATGGATAGGCATAGCCGACATCTAAAATATCCGAATACATATAATAAGGAATACGTAAACGCCCGACACGTCCTGTTAAAGAATTGTTAAATCGATAAGAAACGTACGCCCACTCTATAAAAGTATCATAATCATCAATACCCTCTGAAACCAACTGTGCTGTTATAGCAATGGCATCATCGATGTTGCCATTCAATTGAAAACCAAACTTTGTCAAATTATCTAAATTTATTTCACCATCTTTAAATGCAAAGTATTGGTCATTGTAAATGCTTTGCGGATCTAGCCTTAATAACGCTTCGGGATCTTCGACGTCGAGATAGCCCATACCGGCACTCATAAAACCATTAAACGTCACATCTTCAGCGAAACAGAAATTAGATACCGTGGGCAACAACAATACCAAGCCTAGTTGCTTAGAAAACCGCATTGTTTTCCCTCCACTTAGTGATAAAAAAATCATTAAAACCATGTCCGAATCAATGAGTTCGAGCAATCTAAGATGAAAGTTGTAAAATTTCAATATAAAAACCAAGCAGAAGCGGTAAGGTAAAAATAATTAATTAGGAATTTGTGATGATGTTTGCTGTTTAAAACAAAAAAATTTACTTTTTCAAACGTTCTATTTTGTAATACTGCAACAAAAAAATCTGATATTCAAAAAACTCATAATTAAAAACAAGCATTCATAAAATAAATTTTATTTTTTAATAAAGAGCGTTCTTGTTTGAGAATTTTTTATGATTAATAAAACTTTCGTTTACTTTTGTTTTTTATTGTGGGGATAATGCGACTGTCCGAATCAATACGTTATGCATGTAAAAAGTTTATTTTTTAATGTTTTAGTCAACCACAACAATAAGGGGCGAAACCTATGGATTTTTTATGTTTTCTCATTCCTGTTTTTTGTGCTAATGAAGAACCCAGACCGGTAGAAATGGTTTTTGATACTTCGGTAGATGCGGGTTTTTATGATGCAGGCTTTCCAACAAGCCTAAAACAATTGCCTGATGGCACAATAAATTTTGATAACTTTCCATACCCTAAACATCCATTCACTAAAGATTACACTTATGCAGTCAATCAAGTGAAGGCAGGCTATTCTCCTCTCATGTCTATTTATCTACGCTTTGATGGCGAAGGTGTAGATAATGAAACCTTCGATGTTAATAAAGATCCTCTTGATTTTACTGCTGCAGACAGTCATATCCAGCTGATTGATATTGATCCGAATTCACCTTTAAAAGGCAAACGTTATCCATTACGCGTTGCTGTCAATGAAAATGAAAACTTTTATCGCCCTGAAGGTTTGTTACAGGTCATTCCTGAAGGCCCACTACTGCGTGAAAATACACAATATGCTTTAGTGGTCATGGTACCGGACGCTCTATCTCAACAAGAAGATAGCTGGGTTCAAAATGAAACTTTAGCGCAATTGCTTCATAGTCCTTCCGCTGGAGGAAACTTGACAACAGAAGCGGATCAAGCAGCTTACAGTCAATTTGCCGCTTTACGCTCACAGTTACACACAGATGGTATTAATCCAGAGCAAGTCCTTGGAGCCACAACTTGGACAACTGGCGAACCAACCAAATATTTTAGAGATTTAACAGATTCACTGGATAGCATTGAACCTCCCGCTCTAGAACAAACATGGCAATTGGCTTCTGAAACCGAAGATTATTGTATTCTTGAAGCGACTTGGTCTGTTCCACTTTTCCAAGAAGGCGACTTCCCTTATGCTCTCCCGCTTAATGGCGGTAATATTCGAGTTGATGCGCAAGGTGAGATACAAGTGACGGGTTATCGTTCAACACCAGTCCATGTCACGATTCCTAAAACAGCTATGGAAGCTGAAGGGTTTCCTTTGTTCATCTATAACCACGGTACTGCGGGTGATAGCGCGCAAGTCTTTACACGTGGTTATACTAACGCAGATGGTATACAAACGGGTGAAGGTAATCCTGCAGAAATTGCCGCGGTTAGGCAGTGGGCAGCGTCGGGTATGGGCGGACACCTCAGTGAAGATCATCAAGTCAGCTTTCCACTGGATTTAATTTTTGGTGCTTTAGGAGATAACTTCCCACTGAATTTCTCGCTCTACAATATCTTTAACCCTTTTGCTATGCGCGATAATATGTACCAATCCATAGCCGAGCGTATTCTTTATCGTCGGTTACTGAATGATTTAGAAATTGATGCTGCCTTGTGTCCGGGTGCAGAAGGTCAGATAGGAGAAGATGGTAAAGTTGTTTTTTATTTTAATCCCCAACAACAAGTCGTTACGGGTCAATCTTTAGGTTCTTTTACAGCAGTTGGCCAAGCAGCATTGGATAAAGACGGTTATCAAGGTTTAGTTCCGACGGGTGCAGGCTCTTACGATTACTATGTGCCTCTATTAAACGGTACTGAGGATGCACCTTTAGGCAATATCCTTATTCCGTTATATTTCCAAATGGATGCCTCTATACTGCTTGATGATCCCTTCCATCCTGTGTGGGCTATTGCCGAAATGGCGCTGGCACCTTCTAACACCACCCTACATGTCAATCGCTTGTTAGAGGAAACACCAGGAGGAGCATTACCTGATGTATTGGTGGTTGAGGGTTATAAAGATACCTTTGTGAATCTAGAATCTCAACGTCCTTTACTTCGTGCATTGCGTACTGATTTTGTGGGTGAAGAATTGGATGTAGCTCCGGCCGATCAGCTCTTACCCAGTCTTATTTGGGCAGAATTGGAACAACTTGATGCACCCGTTGTGGCTAATGCAGATGATGGCAGAACAACAGGAATTGTTCGCTATATTGAAGACGGAATACTCTCAGGACACGATGCTTTTTTCCAAAATGATGAAGCCAAGCATCAAGTCGGCTGTTTCCTTGAAACCATTCGTGACGATGCCCCTCTGATTATTGAGGGCAGTGAAATTCATGGTCGCTGTTTCTAATGAGATTTAATCACTATTCGTGAAGTGTGCTTAGACACAATCACTACAGTTCAAGACGATATATGAGGCTTGCGCTGTAGTGATTGTTTTTCTATTAACGCCAGAATAATTTAACGCCGACTTGGTAGCTAGTTTGTCCATAAGCCCGATTGCTTAAGAAAGCTTCTGCATTAACAGCGTCGGGAGCCAACATATCATCATTCAGTACATTAGTGAATGTCACATACCATTCAGTCGACTCGGTTAAGTAGCTGTAATTTAAATTTAAATTCAGATTGTCTTCTGAGTCAGCTCGCTCTGAAATATATTGCAAAGCTCCACCAAACTTGTGTTGATCCATACGATGCGACACTCCGATGTTACTTGTATATTGAGGCACAAAGAAGGCTTCATCATCATCCTCAATTTCCTCATTACCTTCATCGTTATAAGAGAGATTGGCAAAAATCGTCCAGTTATCAAACTTGGTTTGATAATCTAGCTCAAAACCGATTCTATCAAAACTACCACTGTTATCAAAAGAAGCTAACCCTGCATCATTGATAGCTCGTTTAATAAAATCCTCACCTTCATAATAGTACACATTAGCCACAAATAATTGTCCGCCTTCTGCATGGGTATAAGCCAAATCTATAGTTGAGATTTTTTCAGCAATAATATCTGGACTACCCACGATAATAGGCGGTAAAAACAAATCTCTATTGGTAAACACTGGCGAGGTAAAACCCACCGAATAAAGTAGCTTAATACTTTGTGACTCACTAATATTATAAACAGCCGAGAGACGTGGATTTACATCATCACCTGCCGCTTCGTTATTAATGGCACGAGCGCCTAGTAAAAAGCGAAAATTATTCACCGAATAATCAAACTGTGCATATAAAGAGTACTCATTAATTATTTGTGCTGTTGCTATGAGCTCATCCGGTAATCGGTAATAATCGTCGGTTGCACGACGCTCTACCTCCACACCCGATAAAAAGGTTAAATCATCATTTAATACGTAGTTAAATTGACTCCCAAAAGTACCACGATAATTGTCTTTGCCTTCATCTTCATAGGCTAAAGCAAACAAGCTTAAGTTCGATTGCGCCTGAGCATATTTATTATATTGAGAGTAAAACTTCAGATAACTAAACTCGTCAAAACGCCATTTATAATCTGCTGAAAACAAAATAGCTTCATGATCCATTTCCGTATCAGCAAAGTCAGCCGCGCTTAGACTACCGCTAGTGGTATTCTCAAAGATATGCAACAAAAAGTTATAATCTTTGGCTGCTAACTGTGCAAACATCGAAGCATTATCCGTTTTACGTTTTTTCAAAACCGTATTAGAAAAAGGTTCACCCGCAGCGGCCTCTGGATTAAAATAAGTCACATCAAAACCTTTACTTTGCTCAAACTCATAACCGAAGGATAAAACAGCATCATCAAATGCCATTTCTTTGGTCATCATCCCCGTGCTATTGACGGTGCTATTGGGCCCAATCGAGTTATTGATTCTGACACTTTCATCTTCTGAGCGCGTAATAATATTAACCACGCCAGAGATCGCATTACTGCCATAAATCACCGCACCTGGCCCACGAATCACCTCAATACGGTCAATCGTTTCAAAAGTTAACCCAAAAATGGGCGTATGCCCATGTGTTGATGACCAATAGGGCACACCATTTAATAAGATGAGGACTTTATCCCCCCACTGCGAAGTGGTGCCCCGAATCATGACTGTTGAAACACCCAAAGTAAAATCAGTTTCAGCGACAAAGCCTGGTACGAAAGATAAAAACTCGTGGAGACTTCTAAATCCCATACTTTGTAAATCATCTGAACGATACAATGATACCACGGCAGGTGTACTAGAAATTGATTCCGGTTTCACCGATGCCACACTAATATCCAAGTCTAAAATATCGCCTAAGGACATATTCCAAACTTCGTCATCTTCGCTAGATTCTGATGCTTGCACCCAAGAGCTAAAACACAAAACCAAAACCAAAACCAAAACCAACTTGTTTTTCATAACTATCTCCATATACCAAAAAATTATTTTTAGTATAGATGCAATTTTTAAAAAAAAATATTTTTATGACTATCATTTATATCTATAAATTTTATTGCTTTTCAATACAAACCCAAAAACATTATTTTTTTATTTGAGCAGATAATTTATGAAAAAAAGTCATTCAAAGGTAAACCACCATAAAATCCTTGTGAATAATTTACCTTTGCAGCGATTGATGTGAAAAATTTAAAATTGATAACGTAGAGCCACCTGAAAACGTTGCATGAGAGTGGAATCATCAACACCAAACTCTGAGTTCCATACAGAAGGAACCAGAGTATCTTCATCGAATAAATTAATAATACTAAAATCAAGTTCTAGAGATGAACTGGCAGCCCACTGTGCTGTAATACTGGTTATGAACAAATCGTCAAGTTCATCAGTTTCACTAATTAAACCCGTTATAGGCCCATCATTTGTATCTATTTGCAAACGATTGGTCATGTAAAATTGTAAGGTATCAGAAAAACGATAACCTCCATTGATATTAACGATGTATTTTGGGAAAGCTACATAATCAAAACTGAAAGTTCCCTGCTCACCTTCACTCTCAACATAAGAAGCACTCAAATCCCAGCTCCATGTTTTTTGGTAATCTCCAATAAAGCTGATCTCAATACCATCGGATTCATTTTCACCGACATTGACATATTCTGTAAAAAAACCATCCACAGGTATTGCTAAGGGCTGTATTACGATGCCATCGGTCCACTCGCTTTGAAAAAAGGTTATATTTGCTTTCCAATGCTCTTTCTGAATCATGAAAACAAGCTCAGTCGTTTCAATCACTTCAGGATTTAAGTCTTCGCTACCTCGTAGAGTATTTGAACCACGAATTTCAGTGGTCACAGGTGCTCTGAAAGCTTCGCCATACAATAACTTCACTGAAAATTCATCTTGTAGATAAATAAATCCAACACGGGGAGAAGTTTGATTACCAAAATCAGAGTATTCATCAAATCGCCCACCGTAGAGAACGTGGAAACTATCATCAGCAAACTTAGTTCTTGCTTCAAGAATCACACTTTTGACATCCCGTTCAAAGCCAACACTTTCATCAGGCAAATCAAATAAAAAATCAAAATTAATATCACGTGCAACACTTTCTTGATCGGTTATCTCATTATCCTTATAACTCAAGCCAATTGCCCATTGGGTATTGAAAGCATTTTCTTGTTGTTTAATTAAAAGGTCCACACCAAGCGTTTCTTCATCCAAGGTCACTTCTGATTGAAAATTTATCAATCGAATTGCATCACTGACCAATATATTTTCTTGCTCCCAGTAATACACTTTACTTTGAAAAACCAAATCCTGTGGTAAATTCCAAGACAATTCATGTTTCAAAATCAAAACATCATTCTCACCATCAGTAATATCACGATCTTGTAAACTACTGATACCCGTTAAATTTCTGCCGAAACCAACCGCGCCATCTCTATCACTTTGCATCGTATATACGCCGAAGGTCGATTGAATATTTTCAGTAAAATTTGAATGCAGTTTCAGAAAAAGATTGAGAGCATCATAGCCATCAATTCTTGAAGAAGAAGCGAGGGGAGCATCAGCAGGAAATAAACCAATAGGTGGCTGATAAACATAAGACGTATCTCTATCGTCTTGATCTGCTTTGGTCACTGTAAAATTAAATCGATGATTTTCATTAATGAGATAGCTAGCATTCGCATTTAACATCCATAGAGTATCATCGGTTAAAGTGAGTGATGAATTCACTTCATTTTCAACACCTTCATAGCTTCTTAGTGACAAGACACCATGAAAAGCATCTGAGCCATAAAGTGCGGAGCCTGGCCCACGAATCATTTCAATACGATTGAAAGAATGAGGCAAGAGAGAAGCACTTTGATATAAATAACTACCCATACCCTGTAGTAATACAAAACTGCTTATAAGCCATTTTTTTCCATCATTTCATCCACTATCAGCAAGCTAATTAATTTAACACTTACTATAGATAGCGAAAAATAAAAGTACAAACATTGAAAATATGTTTACTGCTAATAAAAGTAAGATTGAAAGTGTGGAAGTGTTTTTTAATAATTTCAGATATCAAAGTGGACTCAATTTCCAAAAAACAATGTTAATACTTAAATGATTATGAGATTCACTATCCATTGTGAAGTATCTTAATGCTCTCTTCATCAAGAAAAATATTTTTCGGAAAGCTGCCGTAATACTTTTTTAAAAACCATCAGCGATAAAAAAATCAATATCCACACCTGAAACCTGAAACCTATACTTTATAACTATCTAACAATAAAACCGTAAGCATTAATGACACCACACACTCACCAGAGCAAATATT
>JBCCZV010000148.1:0-8150 GCA_039187085.1 Pseudomonadota bacterium | reverse complement strand
AAAGTTTTTTTCATTCATTTTTAATTTCAAAGAATTTTTATTTGTGTATTTTGGGCTATAACCAATCTTAATTACGAACGCTCTCACATAATCCAACACCCTAAATCGCTACTATGTCCCCATAGATTTGTTTACGTTTTACTCTCAAACCATTTAGTGACAAAAAATTATTATTGATATCGGAGTGTTAGTTATGGGGCTTCTACAAAAGAAAATTGGTGATAATTCATTTTTAAAAAAATTTTTTCTCATTTGTAGTACAGTATTATTCTCTGTTTTTTCAAACCTTGTTTTCAGTGGAACTCCTTTCGATGCTCAACCTTTAAGCATCAAACCTGGCACAATTTTACAGGCAGAAAATTTTGACCGAGATGGGCAAAACGTAAGTTATTATGATGTTGATATGGCCAACAAAGGAAAAGTGTATCGGCCGAATGAAAATGTCGATATTCAAACTTCAATAGATAATAATAGCAGTTTTCATGTTGCTTGGACTGCTGATGGCGAGTGGTTAAATTATAGTGTCGATATTCAAGAAGGCGTTTATCAACTATCAGCAAGAGTTGCCTCCGCTGTTTCAAATCCTGGCGATCTTACTATCCAAATTCATAATGGCAATGCTTTTACTGATCTAGGTACTTTTCCTATAGAAAGCACGGGCAACTGGCAAGTTTTCGAAACGCTAACACTCAATGATATTGCTTTGCCCAGTGGACTACACACTTTACGACTAAAAGTTGTAGGTGGGGATTTTAACATCAACTATATTGCTTTCGAGACATCAACATCCGAGGCAGTTACCATCGCCAAGCAAGATGGGGATTGGGATCTCGCCACTACTTGGACGAACGGTATACCTAACGCTAGTAAAAGAGCCATTATTCCACCGAATATTAGAGTAACACTCTGGGATGGGCAACATCACGCTAAAGGAGTCATCGTCCAAGGCATTCTCAATATTGGCGAAAGAGTTGGAGCTAAACCTGAATTAAAGACAGATTGGGTGCATGTTAATTCGAATGGACTTTTTGCTATTGGCAATAAAAACAATCCTTTCAATACATCAGAATTTACTTTGCATTTAATTGGTGACGATCCACTTGCTGATTGGACGATAGAAACAGCTATGGGTACCATGGATATCGTGAACAACAATGGATTTCTTATGGCTGCAGGTGGTGGTAGCTTACAATTTTATGGCGAAAATAAATTAAGTTTTACACGCTTGTCTGCTACAGCTCCTGCGGGTGATAAAGCTATCTATGTGCGGAATCTGATTCAAAGAAATTATGACGGACGTTATTCTGTTGAATCTGACGGTGAATTAAATTGGGAAATTGGTGATGAAATTGTTATTGCTAGTTCTTCTATGGATTATACACATCAAGAAATCCGAATCATTACTGAAGTTACCGATTTAGGAAATAGTAATTCTCGTTTAGTTTTAGATAAGCCGCTTGAATATCGTCACTATGGACAAAAAGAAACTTATGGCACAGGCAATAATACACGCACGATTGATTTGCGTGCAGAAGTTGCCTTATTAAATCGCAATGTTAAAATTCAAGGGTTAACTTCACAAGATACCGATGAGTTTTTTGGTGACCGCAAACGTTTTAATGCTGGACTCAGCCAAGGCGTGGGTGGACATATCATGGTAATGGGCTCTGCAGGATTGGTTGTACTTGATAGCGTGCAACTTCATGGCATGGGGCAAACCGGTCGTTTAGGTCGTTATCCCATGCATTGGCATATAGCTGGGGATCGAACTGGTGATATGTTACGTGGTGTGTCAATTACGAACTCTAATAATCGGGGTGTTACTATTCATGGCACGCACAATCTACACATTGAAGATGTCGTTTTACACGATATCCACGGACACGGCTTTTTTATGGAAGATGCTGTTGAAACGGGTAACACCTTTATCGCAAATATCGCTTTTGGTATCCATAAAGTGGGACGGAGTGATGCGTTAGGAGATAGTGTACCAGATGTTAATGATCCTTTTATTGTAGATACTCACGATCATGCAGGTCAAAGCCCTATGCGCTTTTTAAATTCTGCCGCTTTCTGGATGACCAATCCTGATAATACGTGGCGTGGTAACATCTCGGCGGGCTCAGAAGGCAGTGGTTTTTGGTTTTTATTCCCAGATTTTGCAATTGGAACGTCAGCAATGGATCCACAATATGCCGATGTCAAACCCGACGCAGTCAATCTTAGAGAGTTCTCTTTCAACTCATCACATTCTTCACCTGTTGGATTCACAGTTGATCGTGGAAGTGATATTGAAGTCCCCGTGGGTACCACACTTCTGCCTAATTGGAATGGTGTGGAATACAATCCACCAGAAGAACCACAATTTGCCAACTTCACTGGCTATAAACACAATGTTGCCATTTATCATCGCGGACGAGTTGGCAATTTTGTGAATAATATGTTTGCTGATAACTTTACAAGTACTTTCGTAACATTTACCCAGCGCATTACCAATGCTTTGTACATTGGGCATAGTCGAGGTAATAGTGATCCTAAGCAAATTGTAACAGGGCACACTTTTTATGATGGTGCGAATATTTTGGATGGGACACATTTTGCTGGTTTTTCTGCACCCAATGCACATATGTTTCGTTCTGCCGCGATTGCTGCGCGCAACACACATTTTGTTATGCGCAATTCCAGTTTTGAAAATGACGGTTCAGCCAACCACATGAGTTTTGTCAATCCAGATGGCGGCAACTTTTACGAACCACTAGGAAAGATGGCTCCTTCTGTTCTTTTAGACGAAGATGGTTCACTTACGGAACACGTCGGTGGTGGCGCAGGCACTACGGTGATTCCCAATCATCCTTATTACTATGATGATAATGACAGACAACCCCAAGGCTGGAATGCTTGGATTTCTGATGATCGTTATTCCTTAATGCTTATGAGCAATGTCAATGGTTCTGATACGCAATTTCAAGTCACCACACCCGATGGTGACTCTGCCTCAGATTCACCAGGTAGCGGTGAATTCTCAGGCACAAATGCTTTAGTAAAAATGGATAGTGGTGAGTATAGTGTCAACTTTCCCGAAGGGCTTAACTCTGTTGCAGGTGGGTTTGATGTGTCTTACTTCATTCGTACTGGCCCCCAAGATGGTTCAACAATGGTCAAATTCTCGGATATAGGCAATCAATTTACCGTAACCAATCGAACTAATGTTGGTAATCTCAATGCGGTTCGTAACGCGATACAAACTTCGTTTGCGCGCCTAGGCAATGATATCTATGTTAAGTTTTTTGCAACGGCTTCTTCCTCGGAAAAAGTGCAGTTTAGGCCATTAAACTAGCCCCTAACGTTAGGAGCTCCAGCTAGGGTAGTGATGCCTTCTTGAATTGATACGCCAAACGTTTAATGAAAGTTTACTCATTAAACGTTTGAACGGGGTTACCTCTCTCTAATTGATAGTGATGCATTCTACGACGAAATTGAGTTTGCTTATTCTTAATTTCTGAAAGCGTCGATAACTTTTTTTCAATAAGCATTATGGCTAAACGTTTATTTTGGTGCTGGCTTCGATACGTATCAATCTTTACTCTCACACCAGTAGGCTCATGAACAGCTATAACTGCTGAACGTGTCTTATTGACATGCTGACCACCCGGTCCAGATGCATAACAAGATTGAAAACGAATATTTTTTACACAAGATGACTTGTGGTTTTCATTATTCAACTCTTCCAAACAAACACTTACAAACCAGTTCTTCCTTCGATGATTAGAACGATAAGGGCTGGTAAAAACCCACTGGATAGTCCCTTCCCAAGATTTTACCAACTCTAGCGCTTTTTTTGATTCAAAACCCAACAAAACAGAAGATAAAGTATTTGTCTTAGGTCCTGGCGTAGTTTCTATTATGGTAGAATCTAACCCGTGCGCTTGACACAATTGCTCAATTTTTTTCAAAGTCTTTGAAACAGCTAAACAACACTCAACCGGACCTTGGCCAGCAGAAATTTGCATAAGAAGCATATTTTTATCTCCCTATTAATTTCGTTTTGTAAGTTAACAAAGGTTTGAAACGCGCTAACACCTTAACTAGACCAGACGTTTGTAAATAATCAATAATGCTATTGATAGATTTATAAGCTTCAGGTGCCTCTTCATACAGCAAAGCTTTATCCTGGCATATCACACGACTCCCTAATGGTGTTTTTTCAAGCTCTTTAAAGTGAGAATAACGTTTCGATAAACGTCCTTTACACTCACTTCGCATCCATTTTCTACCTGCACCATGCGCTAAAGACCATAAAGTCTCTTTGGAAGGTAAAGGTTCAAGTAAATAACTATAATCTCCCCGTGAACCTGGGATGATTACCATCCCTTCATTACTTGGCGTAGCTCCTTTTCTATGTAACCAAAATCTTTCGTTATCGATAATCATGGGAGTCACTAAGTTATGATTAATGTCAAAGAGTTGTTTGCCATGGAAACCTATTTTTTGCAAAATACGTTGTGCAATAAAATAACGATTTAACTCTGCGAATCGTAAAGCATTATTATGTGCTAATAAGTACTCTTCTGCATCGTCCGTTTTGTCTGTTAATCCTTGATGACCAAATTTTTCAACATGTTGTCTCAAAATTTGTTGTCCAATGCCTCTTGAACCACTATGAATTAACAATAATACACTCTGTTTTGATAAACCTAATGAAGTGACTACACTTTTATCATAGACATGATCAATTTGTTGAAACTCAGCAAAATGATTTCCTCCACCAATAGTCCCTAATGCTTGAGGATTTAAATGCTCAACATTTTCTTGTCGCATTTTATGTTTAACATCTTGTTCCCATGAACTATCAAGTGGTTCATCAACTGAGCCTAATCGGTTAATTAACTTATCAAATTTAAATTTTTGCGACTTTAAATTCGTATGCCATAACGACATACCGCAACCGATATCATTGCCAACCAATGCGGGATACAGCTTATTCTTAGATAAAAATGCAGCTCCGATTGGATAACCTCTTCCTGGATGTAAATCTGGCATACCTGCTGTGGCAATCATTCCAGGTAATTGCGCCGTTTTTTCCAATTGTGCAATGGCTTTACCTTCTATCCATATTGAAGAATCTGATACTAAAGTCACTTGAGGGTTAATGATTTTTAGGTGTTTGCCCATATATTTGAATATCCATTCATTAATTTTATAGTCCTAAGGGATCTAACCTGATTTTTTGTGCAAAAATGGTATCAAGCCTAAAGATTTTTTAGGCTAATCTTACTTAGGAAAAAGTCATTATTAGTTTTTAACTTGTGAATATATAAGCAGAAAAGTTTATCTTTTCATTTATTCTTTGAAGAAAAGATAAAAGAATAAATAAATTATGAAGAGATAAAGCGAGTCCGCAAAAAAGTTTTTAACAATCTCATCATGTTGTTACCTCCTTTACGGTTAAATAGGTGAATTAAAGTTGAGGGCGAGTTTAATTGAGATGAAAGCTTTTTGCAACACGTTTTATACGCTTTTTAATGCTTCAGGTGTCAGTTATAGACAAATCTCTTGTTTTCTAATCATCACGGATGACTCTATGATTATTGCTAATTTCTGCATGAATTTCCGGCCCTAAAATTGCTTGTATTGTAGCAGTGTCGTAGTACGCACTTAAAAAAACTGTTATCAGATTTCAATGCCTATTTTGAATGTAAGAATATGGATAAATGATAAGATATGTTTAAAAAAATTTAAGGGCGCCATTAGAATTTAAGCATCATCGGAAGTTTTTTGCTTTGTTAAATGATATGATGTAACATTCCTCATTTAAAATGTGATTAGGAATTCAACCATGAGATTATCGCAGACTGCGACAGACAAAATGGCCATTGGCATTTCAGTCTTGTGTGCTTTTCATTGCCTAGTGCTACCTGTAACCATTATTTTCTTACCTAGCGTGATGGCTGCGCAGCTTGAAAACGAGGCTTTTCATTTATGGATGGTTTTAGCCGTTATCCCAATAAGTTTATATGCTTTGACTTTAGGATGCCAACAACATAAACGCTACTCTATCGCTCTTTTGGGAGTTATCGGCTTGCTTTTGCTTGTGGCTGCCATTTTTGTTGCTGAGCCATTTTTAGGCGAATTAGGCGAGAAAACTTTCACTTTACTAGGCAGTTGCTTGATTGTTGCTGGCCACTGGTATAATTATCGCCTATGTCGTAGCAAAACAGAATCATGCGCCTGTTAACATTGACAATCGTTATATAAAATTAACAATTACTCATCAACTTAAGAATACAAAGCAACCCATTACAGAACATTATGAGCTCTATCATCAAAGCAGTTCCGACGAACATTATCACCGGCTTTTTAGGTGTTGGTAAAACATCAACTATTCTACAATTACTCAAAAATAAGCCTGGAAGCGAAAAATGGGCCGTTTTGGTCAATGAATTTGGCGAAATTGGTGTCGATGGTAGCCTTTTTGAGGGACAACAGAAACAAGAGCGAGGAGTGTTTATTCGTGAAGTACCAGGAGGTTGCATGTGCTGTACATCAGGTTTACCCATGCAAATTGCGCTCAACCAACTCCTGACACTTTCAAAACCTGATAGATTACTTATCGAGCCAACTGGACTCGGTCATCCCAAAGAAGTTTTAGAAATTCTTTCATCTGACTTTTATAGAGAGGTTTTATCGTTACAGAAGATATTAACTTTAGTGGATGCAAGAAAATTAAAGGATGAACGCTACAAAAATCATTCAACCTTCCAACAGCAAATACAAATTGCTGATGTGATCATTGGTAACAAGATAGATCTTTATCAAGATGATGACAAAACCGCTCTGGAAGCCTATGTTAAAGTAACGACTCAAAATTCAGTAAAAGTCTTATATTGTCAACATGGTATTATCTCTTTTGATACACTGATTGGTGATACACAAAACCACCTAGTTCCTCATACATCAGAACATCATCACACAGAAAGTCATGAACTTCCTATTAACGAACAACCTATTCCTGAAAGTGGCTTCATACAAGCATCTAATCAAGGCGAAGGTTTTCAAAGTACCGGATGGCGCTTTTCAGCAGATAAAGTCTTTAGTCAAAAGAAGGTTTTTACATTTCTGAGTGGATTAAATGTAGAAAGAATGAAAGCCGTATTTATTACAGATGAGGGCGTTTTTGGCTACAACTTAGCAGATGACGCCTTAACACAAGTAGAACTTGATGACGCCATGGAAACACGTATAGAAATTTTGTCCCAACATACAAATTCTAGTTGGGAAGCCTCATTAATAGACTGCTTAACCGATTTTTAATGTGATTTTGCTGGCTACTTTTTATACAAATATGCTTGAAATATCCATTTTGACTTCGAGCCTATTATCCATTTTAGGGTAGTCATGCCCTATCATTTCATCGTAAGCACTTTGATGACGTAAAACAACATCTCTAACTTTTGCTGGTTCGAAAAGTCTCAATACATCTATTTTGTTTCGACGCTTCAACAAGTCACCACTAGGTGTTTGTATAAAATGCTCTAGTCCATTCACAATGACAGAAACGAGATACAAACTGTTTTCGTGCGAATGGATAATTACCTTTTCAATTTCTTTAATTTTTTTAATGTCAGTCTCATTGTACATACGGAAATTTCTCTTTTCTAATACGCTTAGGTGCCTTTAGAAACGATAATCCATTTTTAATGGAGCTATCAATTCATTATTTCACTTTTTATACTCAAAAAACTCTCTCTTCTTTTTTTGTGAAGTTTCCCCTGAAGAGAGCGTGTTCTGATTCAACAAATCAAAAAATAAGTTTGCAATCCCAAAATGATAACGATTATCATTTGCATTGATGTATACAAAAACCGCTATCGTATTTACTAAAATTTGAGCTGGAGTAAAATATGTATATAGAATTTTTTAATTTAGATCAAATACATACAATGAAATATAAAGAAATTACCGCATTAGCTGAGTGGAAAACCGCATTGAGAAACGGCATGTTTCTCATCGAGGACAATCAGCACCAAGATGCTATTGATTTTTTTTTAATGGCATTATCAATCGGACTATTAAGACATCAAGTTACCACTAATAAATACTTTAATGAGTTTCATATCGAAAGGCCCTTACGCCACCTGATTCAATATTTT
>JBCCZV010000147.1:0-8296 GCA_039187085.1 Pseudomonadota bacterium | reverse complement strand
GATTACATTATTTATATTTTCGAGTATGCTAGGCGCTATTAGCGCACATGCTGTAAAAACCATCCCCTTCGATTTTTTACTGTATGTAACTGTATTAAGTTATTGTGCTTTGCCTTTAATGATACAAGGCACTATCTTTCTGGTCATTTTTCATTTATGTCGTCATACCAAACTGGCCTTACTTATCATTTGCATTGGCTTATCTTTCACTTTTATTCCACTAAAAAATTTTATTGGTATACCCAGCTCATTCATAAATATAGGTTGGCATCCTTTAAACTCTTTCAATGTTTTTTGGGAATTACGTGCTAACTTATCCAGTTATTGGCATTATACAGCAGCATGGTTTTGGAGTATGTGTTTTGCTATTTTTTTCGCTATCATATTTTCTCATCGCGGTAGCTTTTATCAGTGGAAAAGTTTTCATAAAAACAAGATGAAAAGCGTTTTATTTATTCTTTTAATCACAACTCCTCTTTACTATTTACACGTTCAATCTTTCAAAGAAAAACCACTCAATAATGTCAAGTCACTGAATATTTTTAGAGCAAATTATGAACAACAATGGGCTCAATGGCGAGAAAAACCTCAACCTTCTATCGAACATCTGGACGCAACGATAGATTTTCATCCGCAATTATTCAAAGCAGAGATAGTATTAACCTATCGATTACGTAATCATCATCAAACGGCTATTGATAAAATACTGGTAGGATCGACTAAATTTTACGACTGGACAGATATTCACATTGAAAATGCAGCACTAGCGCAATTTGATAAAAAAACCCATCAAGCTGTTTTTATCTTAAAATCTCCACTGCAACCGCATGAAAGCATCACGATGAAAACATCGTTTACTTACAAACAGCCTAAACTATGGACAATTCAAGGGCATCAAGTCATTTCACCAGAATTTAGTTATTTGCGAAGCTCGCCACTCATTCCTGTTATTGGTTATCAACCTCATTATGAAATTATCGATCAATCCTTAAGAAAAACATTCAATTTACGCACTCAAAAAGCAACCAAGCCTTCAGTGATATTTGCAGATGTTAATAAACGTTTCGGAAGTTACAAGCGATTTACTCTCACCAGTATTATCACAACAGACATGGGCTATCACGCTCTCAGCCAAGGCCAACTCCTCTCAAAGGAGACGAGAAACAACCGAAAGCAATTTATTTATCAAACTCAAACTCCTATAAGAGATTTACCCTCTTGGCTAACTTTTCCTTTTAGTGGTAAATCAAAACAGTTTCAAGGTGTAGAACTCAACGTATTTGTACCTCATTCGAATAGTCTGCTCAAACCCATCATTGAAAATGCTGTGAAAATACATATGCAAGCAATGGAAGATACACTGCAATGGTTTTCTGAACAGGGATTACCTTATAGAGGTAAACAATTAAGTATCGTAGCGAGTCCTCTCGATAATTTTAGTGGCTATGCATTACCACAAATAGTATTGATTAATTTTGACCGAGGGTTTAGAGCTTATCCTAGCCAACACGCTGAATTTGACCAACGTTATCGGCGAGCGGTACATGAAACGGTTCATCAATGGTTTGGTCATGATATAGGTAATGGCGTGCCTCAAGATAGAGCATTTTTAATTGAGTCTCTAACCAAATGTATGGAATTAATTTTACTTGAAAAACACTATGGAAAAGCTGCTGTTACAGCCTTGGTAAATTACGAACAAGAGAGATACCAACGCATTGAGCGTTTTAATTTTAATAAGAAATTAGCCCTTATCGATGCGACTTCTGCGCACGATCAATATTCACGAGCTTCCATAGCTTTTCAACAATTACGAGAAGTGGTCGGTGATAAGCCCATCATTGCAGCTATTCGAGAACTATGGTCAAACTATAGCTATCCCAATCAACCAGCGAACGCTATGGATTTTATTCGTTGTTTAAAAAAACATACGCCTTCTCAATATCATTTACTCATTCATTCTATTTTCTTAGAAAAGCCTTGAAGCACTCATTATTTGTAACATAAAGTAACTAACATGTGGTTTCTCACACTGGATTTCTATCAATCAGATTCTGAGACCACTGTCTTCAACAAGATAAGGTGGATTGACAAACGCCCATATTAACATTCAAACTTGTGAACTCAATATCAAGCCATCCAAACGCTACGAGAGCATCGGGCATTTCGTGTCTTAACAAGTTTTATTTGCAGGGTTTATGAAATCATCTACTGTACTTTTTTTAGCCATTTTTGGGTTTTTTTCTTTAGCCTCCCGAGCGACTGATAATAGAAATACCTATGTCGTTAATCATTATGGTATTGAGCAAGGGCTAACCTCGATACGCATTATTGATTTAGACATCGACGACTCTGGCTTAATTTGGTTGGTCACTAGTGATGGGCTTTATCAATTTGATGGGATTCAATTTCACAAACATTCTTTATTAGATAATATCCCCTTAGCACGTAAGTTTTCCCAAATCGCTATCCATGGCGAGTTCGCGTGGATCAGCATTAATCAGCAACTGATTATTTACAATTTAACGAATGGTCAAACTGCGCACTATTTACTCGAAGATAACACAGCTAGAATTATCGACATTCTTCCTTTTTCACAAACACATTCTCTCGTTGGTACTTCTAATGGTCTTTATCAAGTCTCTATCGACCAATTTATGCATACTCAAGGCCAAAAAATCCAAAATAGTACGAATATCTCTTTCAATACTCTAGTTAATTATAACTCATCAAAAGCTTTGGTTTCAGAGTCAAAAGGGCAAGTATTTATCTATGATGATACGACTCAAAAACTGACTCAGATAACCGATTTAAATGAAGAAGTGAGTGATATTTACTATGATAATCGAAAAAAACATTGGTGGTTATTGCTCAAGCATCAAATCGTTAGCTTAGAAACTCATCAAAATAAATGGCGAGTCAAAGACACAATCATACCTTATCCCAATACCATTGAAGGTATGCAACTCGCTACGAGTCATGAAGATAATTTATATCTAGCTACACGTATGAGTGGTTTAACCGAAATGCGTTTAAATGGTAAAATCAACCCTTTAGTATTAAAAACCAAAGCAGGTGCGCTTTATTCTGATTTAAGAATTACAAAGATAAAACGTGATGACAGAGGTAATTTATGGATTGCTTCTTTTGATGAAGGCTTGTTTAAATTATCTAAAGAACAACAAGCCATGGAGTGGTTGACGCGTTTACCTCACGAAAAAAACCAATTAGCCAACAACCATGTACGTGCAGTGGCAATGACAAAAAACCATGATCTGTGGCTAGGCTTCTATAATCAAGGCATTACCCGTTTTAGTAAAGAGCAAGAAAAAGTTTTTCAATACACAAAAAATAAAACCCAAAACAGACTATCAAGTGATATTATTTGGGACTTTGCCGAAGATTTATCAGAACCTTATTTATGGATTGCAACACATCAAACCGGTGTTTCGTGTTTTGATTTTAGTCAGGAAAATTTTTGTGATTTAAGTCAATTTCGCATTCCCGAAAAATCAGCGCTATCTGTGCTAGCGACTCAGCAAAATAAGTGGTTTGCTATGCATGGTGGTTTAGGTCAATTAAATGATACAGTTTTTCAGTATCATGCCATTCCTCCAGCAGAACACGAAGATAAACCAACGGCTCTTGCCCTTCTTAATCTTACAATAATTGATGATGAAGTTTTTGCAGGCTCAAATCGAGGGCTGTATGTCTTTAAACAGCAACAGAAAAAATTGCAACGCGTACCTGGTACTGAGTCAATGCATATCAATCATTTGCTCAAAAATCATCAGAATTTATTTCTAGCGACTGATGATGGCTTGTTCATTCTGGATTTAAACCATAAAAAACTAGAATCTTACCTACCCACAATCACTCACAATAAATCTATCGTCTCTATGGCTTTACTAGAAAACAATCTTTGGGTTGTCGGTGAGCGAGAAATAATAGGTATCAATATTGATACCCATCACTATCAAAAAGTGGGGGCGGAGCATTTAATTCCTACACAGTTTTATCTTGGCGCAACTTTTCAAGATCATCATCATTGGCTTCTTGGCAGTAGTCGTGGACTACTACAAATAAACCTCGAACAACTCACGACAGACATTCATACACGACCAGAAACACGGGCAAACAAACTTATCATACGACATAATGGTAAATCGACTCATCTCGGCTACTATCCTCGTATTCCCGACACCATCGAGCTACCCAATAAATCCGATTCTTTGCATGTTACTTTATCCAGTAGTTTCATTACGGGTGATGCCGCTTTTCAATATCGTTTAAATGAAGGATTGTGGATCCCGACAAGATCACAATTTAATCTGATACCCACTTATTGGCGTTATGGCGAAAATCATTTATCCTTTCGCCATATTCAAGCCAATGGCGTGGAAAGTTATCCATCAAATTTAACCGTCATTAAACCTACACCCTGGTGGCACTCAACATTAGCCTATATCACTTATGTTATATTGTTTATTTTGGGTAATATTTTATTCATCCAATGGCGGCATCGAAGCTCCCAACTGAAACAAAAAGCATTAGAACACAAAATCGAAGAGCGCACTCAAGATCTCATTATCAAAAATGCAACGATCAACCAACAAGCCAAAGATCTTGAGCACTTGGTAGAAAGCAAAGACCAAATGTTTAACGACGTCACGCATGAGCTCAAAACACCTATTGCTTTGATGCTGGGTCCCTTACAGCTTCTAAAAGATAAGTTTAACGATGATGAATCTTTCAAATGGTTTACTATTGCTCAACGTAATGGAGAACGTCTTCTGCATTCGATTGATACATTACTGGACTTGCAACGCTATGCAGCTTTGCAACCCTCTACTGATCTAGCTTGTAATGTCACACAAGTTACAGAATATCTTGTTGAATCGTTTGATTCTATTATTAATCAAAAGTCGCTATCCCTGGTAAAAAATATTAAAAGCGATGTCTGGGTGCAAGCAGATGCTATCAGTATTGAAAAAATCATCATCAATTTACTGTCCAATGCTTTTAAATACACACCGGAGCACTCACGCATTTTACTAACAATTGAGTACCAAGACAATCACGGCATCATCCAAGTAGAAGATAGCGGCCCTGGAATACCCGCCGAACTCCGCAGCAAAATATTTCAACCTTTTTACCGGCAGACTATCCATCAAAAAATTTCTGGGAGCGGTGTCGGTCTCGCCTTAGTTAAAAAAATTGTTGATGTGTTACAAGGGGAAATTTTTATCACGGCCTCCCAAAACGAAGGAAGTATATTTACCGTTCAGCTACCCAGAGCAAAAAATCTGCCTGCTTCATCAAAACACACTGAGTCAGTACCTGAAATTTCTTTAAACTTTGCCTTACAAGAATTGCAATATGCCGAACTGGATAACTCGGTTGAACACGAAGTTATACGAAAAAATAAATCTAAAATCATTGTCATAGAAGATAATCAAGAATTATCTCTCATGATCCAATCAATGCTTAAAGCAAAATATTGGGTTAAAACAGCAAAAGATGGGCAAGAAGGTATAACGCTTGCCAAAGATTGGCTACCTGATCTCGTAATTTCTGATTGGATGATGCCCAATAAAGATGGCTTTGAAGTCTGTCAATCGCTCAAGCAATACAAACAAACGATGGATATCCCTATATTGATTGTTACCGCGAAAACGGATATCAAAACCAAACTGACAGCCTATCAAGAATTAGCTAATGCTTTTTTAGAAAAACCTTTTCATTGGCAAGAACTTGAGCATCTCGTACATACGCTATTAGCCTCACATCTACGCACAAAATACCAAGCCAGTTTTGCTGAAATCGTTGTTAACTCTCAATCACAAAATCAATACGAAAACCATACACCTATTTCGCCCGACGAGCCAGCCACATTAAATAATCAAGAGAAGAAAGAATTACTGGCTGTAAAAAAAGTCATAGAGGAACACTACCAAGATTTGAATTTTAATACCGACAAACTCGCGGACAACCTAGCAATGGGAAGAAGAACATTAGAAAGACGAATCAAAAAATTGACGGGACAAACTCCCGCGTTAATGATTCGCCACTACCGACTCGAACGAGCAAAATGTCTTCTTGAAAGCGGCCACTCGGTAACCAAAGCCGCTTTGGAGGTGGGATTTTCACAGTCTTCCCACTTCTCAAGATTATTTTCGCGTTATTTTGGGTTTAGCCCATCCGACTATCAAAAGCGTATAAATCAAGTAAGACAAAACTAACAGCTCAATGAGCCTCTTTAAACACAGACTCCTTTTGCTTGGTTTAATTACTGCGAATTTGATTGGCACAAGTATTCATGCCCTTGCGGACAGGTTTTCTCTCCGCTGCCATCACCACTAAACTTGACAGTAGGTGATAATTGCCAAGGGCCACATTCAGCCTGTCGACAAGCTCGTAAACGGTATTGATGGTGCTCTTCTTGATCAGGCAGTAACTCTCCAAATACTTTTTGATAAGTGATTGAAGTGCCCGTCCAAATCGGTGTCCATTGACTATTTAGCACATTCAAGTCGATTTGCTGTAGTTGAAAATGCGTCACGTCTTGGTTGACTTGCCAAGTCAAATCAACACTCACACTATAGAGACCATTGTCCAATGGTAGAATGTCTAATTCAGCATCAAACGCTTGAGGGATTTCAATAGCGTTATTTGTCGGCTCATCATGACTTAAAGTCGCTGACGGGTTCTGATCAATATCTACTTGTGTGGAAACCAAGCGAATCACCCTCCATGCCAGTGAACCATCTTCAAAATAGCCTTTTAATGTAACGACCTGTGGAACACCTGTATTAGGAATAGGAATCGTCACGTCTACAGCATCACTTGTTGTATTTGTTTCATCACTATGCTGAGGTATTTGTACTGTCGCAATTTTATCGGAACCTCTAAAAGCATCCACATAAGCCGTCGCCGTTGTACGTATTTTCATTTCTAATGAAGATTGATTGGGAACGACAAGCTGGTAACCTATAAAATGCTGTTCATCGAGTAGCGTACTTTTCCAAAAGTCGTGCTCTACGTACACTGAGGCATCATAAGAAGCCTTAATATTCTCAAGAGTCCATGCTTCATGAATATCAAAAACGTTTTCGAGTACTTGCTTAAAATCAAAGTTATTGATGGTATCTGAAAATAATGCATCTATTGGATTCGCATTTTTAACTCCTTGACTTTCAAGCGTACCGTTGTATAGATTCATATCTATCGCTTGACGCCATGGCATTAAAATATCTTGCGCACCAGGTAAAGGTTTAAAGCCAAGTTCGCTAGACTCGTGTAAGCGCCATTCATCAATCACTTTTTCACTGAATGAAATAACATTAGCGAAAGCGCCGCCTGTAAATTCGTCTGTGCCTGTTATAGCGACTTTGCCATAGTTTTGCATAAGAGAAACAAAGCTCTCACAAGCAGACAAACAACGGCTATTGAGAAAAAGACCAACAGGGCGAAAATAAACTTGACCAACCCATTCATTAGTCCAAGTAGGATGGGTAATATAATTAGAACCGGTATACTTCTCATTATTGGTATCAACGGTGAGATAAGCTTCACGCCACTTTGCGCCAAAGCGTTCTTGAACCACAAAAACTTCATGATTCAGCGCACTGGGAGTCATTCGATAAGTTAATGGATTAACGGGTTCTCTCGTAAACAATTGCACCAAAGCTTCAGCGTAGGGAATTAAACCACCGGCATTGTCACGCACATCAATAATGAGTCGGTCAGTGCCAGACAAACTATCACGTAATACCTGGCTAACGGTTAACAAACTATCACTGATACTAACATGTGGGTTCATACTAGCAAGCCGCAGATAACCAATCGACTGTTTATTTTTTGAGTGCTCAATGACAGCCCAATAGATGCTAGGGTCATTAGTACTATTAAGCTCAGAAATGAGATAGTCTGGAACTTTTGTATTAAAAGGGTCAGGACTAAGCTCTCCTGGAACATACTGCATGGAATCAAAAAATTCATACAAACTCAATGAACCAGTGTCAGCGACTTGAAACCATTCAATACCGCGTATCGTTGATTTACCATTTGATGAAGTTAATGTGAAATGGTCCGCCGCGTTTCCTGCCGTGATAGTAAAGTTTTCTAATGGCTCTTCCAAAATCAAGGTGTCAACGCCATTTCCGCCATCAATTTGGTTGTTACCTTGACTCAAAATAATGGTGTCGTTCCCATCACCTCCATAGATAAAATCATCACCATCGTTTGAGTCGAAATAGTCTTGACCATCAGCACCATAAAATTTTTCGGCAAATTC
>JBCCZV010000146.1:0-8343 GCA_039187085.1 Pseudomonadota bacterium | reverse complement strand
TTTTTTCAAAACACGATCGATCAACGATTGCGAGGACCTCATTTCAAAAGTCTATTTGATTCAATTTTAGAAAAACATTTGAAATCTCAAGAAGCATCGTTATGGAAAAGCCCTGTTATGACACTTGAGGTGAAAAATGAAAACAAAAACGATTAATTTATACTTGTTTTGTTCGGTGTTCGTTTTATCTATTATTCCATTGATATCATCGCTCACTTTGGTTCACGAAATATTAGGGGGTACTTTATCATTAGAATCTGATCGTGATGTTATTAAACTAATGCGCTCTTACCAAAAACATCTTAAGCGTTTAAAAGATTTAGATCCTGAAAACGAATTAATTTACAAAGATAGCTTTCATCAAGCACAAACTTATCTTTTATTGAACGAAGATAATGAAGCTACCTTACATGCTTTTTATCACACGTATTTTTATTATTTTGTCGTATTGTTTGGTTTGGTATTATTTCTAACTATGTTGTTTGCAGCATGGTTAAGCCGTAAAGTCTCATATTCGTATCATTCTTTATTTAAAAAAGAATTAGCAAAATCCCAGAGACTTGAAGAGTTGAGCCGCTTTGATGATTGGAAAATAACAGCACAAAAAATTGCGCATGAAATCAAAAATCCTCTAACACCTATTTACATGATAGCGGGTAATTTACCGGTGCTTTATAAAAAGCAAAGCCCAGAAAAATTTGAACAATCATTAATAGATACTAAAAATACGATTTGTCAAGAAATAGAGCGATTGAAAAAAATGATTCAACATTTTTCATCTTTTTCTAAGTTACCAGATATCCAACCCGCAAATACTGAACTCGTTGAATATTTTGGGGATTACTTTGAGCGGCATTCCGGTTTTTGGCCAAATCTAAAGATACATTTAACATCAAATTTTACTGAGAATAAATGTTATCTTCTGATAGATACATTTCTTTTTAACTTATGTTTAATGAATTTGTTGAATAATGCGCAAGAAGCAAACCCTAACCAAACAGTAGACGTTGAAATTGAACGATTATCCAATGAAAGTGATTCTATTGAAATTGGCATCAAAAATAATGGTAAACCTATACCAAAAGAGCAATGCGATGAAATTTTCAAAATGCATTTTTCTACTAAGGCCGCTGGTAATAATATGGGACTAGGTTTACCAATTGTCAAAAAAATACTATTGGATCATGGTGGTAACATTTCATGTATTCCCGATACTCATGGTGTTACATTTATCATTAAACTTCCACTGAACAACAAAACCACAGGAGACTCCCTTTTTGAGTAATTCTTATCATATCGCGATTATTGATGATGAATTTTCGATATGTGTGAGTATTGAGCAAAGTCTATTTATTGAAGGGTACCAAGTTTCGGTATTTAACGATATGGATTCTGCTTTGTCCTCAATGAAGAAAACATTGTACGATGTTGCTGTTATTGATATTCGTATCAATAATGAAAGTGGTATTCACTTGTATCAAGAAATGCAAAAACTCGCATTAGATATTCCTGTCATTTTTATATCAGGGAATGCCTCTTTACAGGAAGCGGCTGAGTCACTGAAGTTAGGAGCTTATGATTTTTTGGAAAAACCTTTTTCTCCACAAAAATTACATGTCACAATTAAAAATTGTATTGCTTATTATGAAACTAAAAATAAATTAGACTTATTAAAGTCAAAAGAAAATAATTGTATTTTGGGAGAGCACCCAAAAATAAAAAAACTACGGCAAGAGATAAAAAAAATTGCTCAATCTACTGCAGTTGTTTTGATTTCAGGTGAAAGTGGCACAGGTAAAGAACTCATTGCTCAGAGTATTCATGAACAAAGTGATAGAGCATCAAAGCCTTTAGTGAAAGTTAACTGCTCAGCATTGCCAGAGCATTTAGTGGAAAGTCTATTATTTGGACACGTGAAAGGTGCTTTTACTGGAGCCGATAAAAATAAAAAAGGTTTTTTTGAAATGGCTAATCACGGTACTTTATTTTTGGATGAAATCGCTGATATGCCATTAAAAGCCCAATCCGCTTTATTACGTGCTTTAGAAAATCATGAAATTCAAAAAGTTGGCTCTGAGCAAATTATCACTATCAATACGCGTGTGGTTTTTGCAAGTTTTAAAAATTTGAAACAAGCCGTGGAAGAAGGTAAATTCCGTGAAGATTTATATTATCGTATTAGTGTGATACCTATTCATTCACCAGCTTTACGAGAGCGCTTGAGTGACCTCTCTATTCTCGTTGATTTTCTAATGACTAGAATCTGTGAGCGTAATGGAATCGCAAAAAAAAATCTAGAACCAGAATGTTTAACCCTTTTTGCACAATATGCTTGGCCGGGTAATGTTAGAGAGCTGAACAATATATTAGAGCGTATGGTAATTCTCGGCGGGGACTTATTAACAACTCAAGATATACCTATTGATATTATTAATGCATCGAGCGCAATCTTGGATAAAAACGAATCAGATAATTTAACGTGGAAAGCTTATCGCCAAAAAATGGAAAAAGAATTCCTCGATAACCACTTGAAAAAAAACCAAGGTAATATTTCAAAAATGGCTCGCCAGTTAGACATTGATAGAACCTATTTACATCGGAAGCTATCACAGTACGCTATAAAAAAAGGATAAAACCCAAAGCCAGTATCTTCCAAAACCACTTTGATCTATGAACGGGTTTTATAAAGAAAGCTCACATCATCTCGATGTGAGCTTCAGGAAAGTTATTCTTTCTCTGACTCTTCTAGTTTTTTCTTGGGTTCTGCAAAGCCCATTAGTAAACAAGCCGAATACGCAATAAAAAATGATAAAACTTGATATGGACTGAGGTTGGTAGAGATAATAGCGCTACAGACCATTCCACCAAAACTAAAAGCCAGAATTTTCCAGGACCACCTTGGACTATGAATAGCTTTTATAAAAAAATGATAATAAGCCGTTACAGAAAAAAACAAAGCCATTGCGGGATACAGAATCAGATCGAGTAAATTTCCCAAAATTTTTTACCTCTGTCGTCCTATACAGCCCTGCGGACAATTAACACCAAAAGATTTTGCCAAACCACCAAAACTAACTGAGCAGCTAGTAACATCAACAATAACCGCAGCTGTGCATATAAAACACAAATTCTATGAATGAACGCCCGAAAATACAAAATAAAAACAGAAAAGTCAAGTTCGCAGAAAAATGCATTTTACAATGCAGTATTGTATGAGGATAAAAAAGAAAAAATTGAGGCAAAAAAAGAAATTTGATGTGGGTTAATTGTGATACCCGAAAATTCGCCAAGACGAGACATCAGAGCTTTAGGTGACGGCACCACATCCTAAAAAATAGAAATTAAGTTTAAGTCACTCATGTGTGTTATTAACTAACAACACACATGAGTGACAAAGAGTGATACTTTTTTATATTAAGGAAAAAAGCGAGTTATTAACGTATAGGCATCAAGAGCGTATAATCCAAATCCAAAACGACTTGAGGGTGATAGCGCTGTTTACCTTCTTTCTCAACCATGATGCTGGGCAAATCTGAAGGCTTAGTATTTTTCATACCTACGGTTCTCACGCGAATCGCTCCGATATGACTGTCACTATCAACTTGCCATTTATCGATGACCTGACTTTGGGCGTAAATCGTGTCTCCAGCATAAGTTGGGTTTGCATGTGTACCGCCGTTGATGGCAGATACATACAAAGCATTGGCTAATCCATTGTGCGAAAGTGCTCGACACACGGATATCACATGTCCACCATACATGAGGCGTTTACCTCCTGGTGTCGATTTCATTTCAAAGGCATTAAAATGCACTTTCGCATTATTTTGGTAAAGCTTAGTTGCTAAGGTATGGTCTGATTCATCAATGGTGAGGCCATCGATATGGTCGATTTCTTCACCAATGTTATAGTCATCCCACAGGTCGTGACTACCGCTTAAGCGTGGTTCAAACTCTGAGAAATTAAGTTGTGCAGGTATCGATAATTTTTCAGCACTAACGTGTTTTGGTAAATCAGGTGTTGAGTTGAGCTCGGTTGTTGCAGAGGTATCGCGTTTATGCACCATAACCCAGCGTTTCCATTCAATCGCAACATCAAGGTTTTGATCTTTTGCTATCGAGTGCACATAGACGATACCTGATTTGCCGTTGCTATTTTCTTTTAAACCTATCACTTTTGATTCGACAAAAAGTGTGTCACCGGCATAGAGAGGTTTGCGAAACAAGACTTCGGCGTAACCCAAGTTTGCTACGGCATTCAAAGAAATATCAGGCACGGTTTTACCAAATGCAATATGGAAAGCGAGAAAGTTATCCACTGGCATATGTTCAAAGCCTAATGCTCTTGCTACAGGTTCCGCACTATGAATACAGTATCGGCTACCGGTTAACGCAATGTAGAGACTGTTATCACCTTGGGTGATCGTTCTTGGCGTGCCGTGAGTTATCACTTGACCCAATTCGAAATCTTCAAAATAATTGCCGGTAAATGTTTTCATGATTACTCCGCGCCAACTAAATCGCTTTGACCGATTTCATGGACTTTATCGTAAAGAGAGATAATGCGATTTGCCCATTCTTCAAGACCTGGTTCAATCAATCGATCATCAAGAACTGCAGAACTTTTACCTTTGGATTGAGCTTCATTAATAGCAGCAATAATGCGTTGTGCTCTATTGACATCATCACGTTTGGGCGTAAAGGCATCGTTAGTATATTTGAGCTGTACTGGATGAATAACTGCTTTGCCATCAAACCCTAAATCTCTGGCCTGTCGACAAGAAAACTCACAAGTTTGTATGTCTTTGAGCTCTAAATGAGGCCCGTCAACGACACAACGCTTGTGGGCGCGGGCAGCTAAAATCACTAAAGATAAACTTGTCAATAAACCTAAGCGATCAGGAGCAGGGCCGATTTTTAACTCGTTACCTAAATCGGTCGTTCCGAGTACAATACAACTAATACGATCAGAAGCTCCGGCAATTTCTTCGGCTTTTAGAACCCCTAATGGGGTCTCAATATTGATCATCAGATCGAGCTTTTTCTTGGCATTGAAATCGATTTCTTCTATGGCTTGAAGAATTTGGGCTTTGCTTTCAATGCTTGGAAACATTACCGCATCAATTTCTAACTCTTGAATTAATGCAATATCATCATTGTTCCATTTACTGCCTAAAGGATTGACTCGCAGAACACGTTCTGAATGACCAAAATCAGCAGATTGTGCAAAAGCCTCTTTTAAAACTTTTCTTGCATTGGCTTTTTCTGATGGTGGTACGCTTTCTTGCAAGTCAAAAATAATGGAATCTGTGGGTAATAAACGCGATTTTTCTATATTTCTTGGATTGTGTGCAGGCACGTATAGCATAGTGCGCCTTGGATGGTAATCATTGTTCATGATGCATCTTTCCCTTGGTCGATTGAGGGTTATCAATAAATTTAGTGGTTTCCAGCGATTGTTTGCAGTAGTTGCTTACGTAATACTTTACCATTTTTGGTGCGTGGAAAATCATCCATAAAATGGATACGTTTGGGGGTTTTGTATTTCGCTAACTGTTGATCACCGAAAGCGAGAAGTGCTTCTTCTGTTACGTTCGCATTCGTATGTTTGATGACACAAAGCGCCACTATCACCTTGTCTTGACCAATCTCTTCGCCAAGCGCCACGCAATCAGCAACGGCGTCATGAGTTTTCATAACACGTTCAATTTCATGAGGCGAAACTCGGTATCCGAAAGTATTGATAATGTCATCTTTTCGACCAAGAAACCAAATATAACCTTCCTGATCACGCCTCGCATAATCACCAGTAAAAAAGTATCCGTCATGCTTGGCTTCTTTTGTTGCTTCAGGCAAATTCCAATACTCTAAGAAAAGTCCCGGATCATTATCAGGAAGACAGATCATACCTTCTTCACCATCCACAACAGGTTGAAGTTCACTATCTAGAAGTTGAACGTCGTGCCCAGGTTGTGGGAAGCCAGCGGCACCGGGTCTGATCGGCCGAGATTTATTTTGTGAAATGTAGTAAGAGAGTTCTGACATGCCGATGGCTTCATAAACGTCTTGTTCAAAACGTTCTCGCCAAGCTGTTAGCATCTCATCTGATAAGTGTTCGCCAGCGCTCATGCAATGGCGTAAACTGGGTACATCTTTAGCGCTAAAATCGGTCTTTTGGATAATTTGACGATAAATGGTGGGTACACCAATAAAGATAGTACACTTGTGTTTTGCTATAAGGCGAGGCCAGAGGGTGGCATCGTTTTTTCCTTCATGAACAATAACGGTTTTACCATGATATAAAGGATCCATCAATGCTGAACCTAAAACGTAAGTCCAATTGAATTTTCCCGAGTGCATGATGCGATCATCACCTTGAAAATCGAACCAAAAATCACTGGCAGGCATACGACCTATCAAAGCGCGATGCGCATGCAAAACCCCTTTGGGATAACCTGTCGTTCCTGATGTGTAAACCAAGTAAGCAGGATCATCGGCTCGTGTTGGGTGAGATTGGTTTATCGCTGAGGCTTCAGAAAGAAGCGCATCTAATGAATGTAGCTGACAATTTGCAGGAGCATCTTCAGGTAAAGTATTCCCAGCAATAATCACATGATTAAGTTGGGTGTCTTCGAAAACTTGTGATTTTAAATCATCCCACATATTTTGATGAATGACTAAAGCTTTGGCACCTGAATCTTTGGCGAGATAAGCAACTTCTTTTCCCGATAAAAGCGTTGAAGTCGGAACGGCTAGTGCGCCCCGTTTCATGGTACCGAAAAATGCAATGGGATAAGCTAAAGAGTTGGGCAAACGAATTAAAACACGGTCGCCGGTTTCTAGTCCCATATCGATCAAAGCTTGAGCAAAACGATTCGTTTTATCAGATAATTCACCGTAGGTGATCTGCGTAGTCCCTAGTTGATCGTCTTCGACAATCACCGCAGGATGATTTTCAGCGGATGTACCCAAGTGCTTATCGGTACACGCTGAGCCAATGTTTAAGAATTCAGGTACTGGCCATTTCCAGCTTTTAGATTGCTCTTGCATTCAATTTCTCTCCTCAAATAATACCATAGGGCCAGTTTTCACGAATAACATGCACAGGCAAACGCTGCAAAACGTCCATTGCAAACTGTTTGTCGGTATCGCTGAGTGATTTAAGTGCCCAGGCTCTTAATAATGTTTGTAAAGCTTTACCAAACATGGGTGGATCTAACATTTCACCGTCAAACTTAATGGCTCCACCTAATAGGGCATCGGCATCAATGGCTGCTTGTAAGATGCTAACATTTCTTTTTATTTGAAGGGGAGACGGAGTAAAGGCGACTTTACAAAGATGGACATGTTTAGGGTGGATAACCTGCTTGCCCGTTAATCCCATTTGAGCTTCTTCAACAGCGTGGGTGTTAACGATGTGAGATTCTCGGTCACCATGTAAATCAAGCCAGCGTCGTACGTCATGAGGTTCAATGTAATTCTCTGGCATGCTGGTGTTATTGAGTAAGACTTCGACACCACCGATAACGCCCTTTCCTGCAATACGCGCTTCAAAAAGCAACATATTGAGGTAGGTTTTCAATTCATCAATCCAGTTCTCTGGTGTTAGATGAATTGCCATTGCCTTAGAAAAATCATGGATGCCGAAAACTACGTGTTTAACGGTACTGTACTGCATCAGATCAGGAGCTAGTTTCAAGGAACGAGGATGTTCGATAATGGGCTGGATAGTGATATCTTTATTGACGCCGACTAACCAAGATGATAAATCACGAATCTCGGCTGCTCCGTACACCTCTCCAGCTTTCGCTAAAATGATAACATCAATGTAATCCGCCGTAGCTTTGATAAGTTCCAAGTCCTTTTCGTATTCTTCCGTTCGAAACGGATTAATACGGAGTGCAACCTGGAAAGTACGATTTTCAAAGTTTTTTAACTCTTGGCGTAGTAAGTCACGGCTCATGGCTTTTTGTCGACAGCCATCTTCCAAGTCAAACAAAAGCGTGTGCGCTTTCGTTGTCAGTGCATGTTTACGAATACGATCAGCGGCTTCCTCCATGGTTTCGTAGACGCCCTTAGCAGGTGAATACTTAACCGGTGGATAATAAAGTTGTATGCCCGGCCAGAAACCACCTAAGATTGTTTCATCACCAGCTTTTCGTAAAGTCTCGTGGTCGAATATCATATTGAATACCCCCAGCGTCCCATCCAATGGTGAGCATTTGTTAATTTATAAATTTAAATGTGCGTTTGACTAATGATTATTTCAAGTTCAAAATAGTTCGTCAATGTGTTAGTAAAAATTCCGTTATATTGTTAAAAAATTAATAAAAACAATGGATTAAC
>JBCCZV010000145.1:0-8622 GCA_039187085.1 Pseudomonadota bacterium | reverse complement strand
GCTCTCCGATCTCGGAAAATTACTAGTAAATAAAGGAAAATTGCAAGAGATTCTGACTCAGTTTTTTTAGCCTTTAGTATGTGATGTGTTCATGCGTTTAATTAAAAAAACTTAACCTGGGGTGAGTTCAGATGAATAGACTATTTTTTATTTCTACACTTTCAATAACGTTACTCTTAGGGTGTAACACACCTGAAGAGCCAGTTATCGAGTACGTGAACTTTGGTGTGGAGATCACCAATGCCGTAAGTGGAGAATTTCGTTGTGAAACAACAATGAGCGTTTTCGACAAGGCGGACTCTACGCTTATTGATACAGTATCAAGTAACGGCTTTAATAATGAGCTAGTACAGTATCGTTTTGACGAAGTGGGCCAATACCGTACTGAAACCATAGTAAGCTGTAAGTGCCTTGCTGCTTTCTGCCTTCCAGACGATATGTTCGAGCCTCTAATCACTGCCACACAAGTGATTGATGGTCAGGATTCTGAGGTTGTTGGTGAGCATGAAGCGGATTTGAGGGGAGGGTCTTTTACTGTTGATATCACGATAGAAGAAGGCAATACCGATGTGATTATTTCACAAAATCGTTCCGCTTTGGCGGCTACGCAAGTTGTAGGGCGCTCCTCGACAAATGCACTAGCAGCTGGTGTAGACACGCAATGTGTATTAGCTAATGATACGGGTCACTTTGGTGGTTTCGGTTTCCATAACGCACAAATCGTTAATACCGGTAGCCAAGCCGTAACAAACTGGGAAGCGAGAATAGATTTTGGTCAAGCTATTCCAAATCCTGAGTGGTCTTGGGGCGGAAGTTTCTCTGTTGAGGGTAACGAAGTTGTCATTAAGGGCGGAGATACTATCGAGCCGGGTAAAAGTGCCTCATTCGGGGTCGGTGGTCAATACTCTGGTGATCAAGAAATTACAGTGTCATGTTCAAGTGGCGCGGAGGAAGATTTCTCTCCTGTGACTCCTGTGCCAGAAGAAGCTTACGTGATGACGTTAGAATTTGTCGAAATCCAAGATTTTGGTAATGAATTACTTCCCGAAGACTTTATTGCTCCTCAAAATGTTGCCGAATGTAATCTCTCAAATACGACGGCGCAATATGGAGGTTTTGGTTTTCATAATGTCACCGTTAATAATACCAGTGATCAAACCTTGGATACTTGGAAAGTTGCCATAGACTTTGGCTCGGCGATACCTAACCCGCAATGGTCATGGGGTGGAGACTATGCTGTTGAAGGTAACTTTGTTGTGATAACAGGGACTAGCCCTCTAGCTGCAGGACAACAAACAAGTTTCGGTGTCGGTGGTCAATACTCCGGTGATACCAATATTTCAGTAACTTGTTCGGGCAGGTAATTCAAGCGTCTTAACTAGGGTGCGAATCGCACCCTAGTCTCAAATGATTCAACTCAGCATCAAAATATATGTTGAGCCAATAAACTTTCAACCAGTTAATCCAACCAGAATATCAATGATGCCCCAAAGGTGGGGCTCTATCAGGAGAGAAAAATGTGGCAAAAGCAACATGATTCAAAAGGTCGACGGGCTAAGCGGGGAATAGGGTATTTATTGCTTATCCTTTTTTCACCTCACCTTCTCGCTGAGCTTTGCGAAGAAAAGACATACATCAATGATGACCAAAATATTATTAATGATGGCGGAACTATTGGAACAGAAAAAATAATCGGGGTAACCTTTTTTGCGCATGATAGCAGTATTGACCCAACCGACAAAGTCAATCAGCTGCGGTGTTTCTTTAATCAACCAGGTTATAGCAGAGACGGCAATCAAGGCTCTATTCGAGATTATTGGATGAAGGTATCAAAAGGTCAGGTGGACGCAAGAACTTACGTCATCCCTGTGAAAATGCCAGAGCCCATGAACAAATATCAAAGGCCAAAAGACAGTAATGATTATAGTTTTGATCAAACGACTGTAGGCTTTTCTCTAGGAGTACTTTTCAATAACTCTGGCCCATCAAACGACTTTATTGTGGAGGTGCTTAAACGCCGAGAAGCCACGCTTTTTTTCTCTACGATGAAAAATCCAAATCTTTCCAATAATCCTTACCAACCCTTAAGCACGGATATACTGACCCTGCAACTTCCCAGGCTACCTGGTTTAAGCCGAGTTCTTCAAAGTGTGGGTAGTGAACCCGATGTAAAGTTTTACATCAAACATTACCGTTACATTTCTATTATCTACGATAGAAACAACATCACTGATGAATGTGCAAGACCAAGTGGTAGCACAATGCCCGTTGATTGCGACAGAGACAACTCGTATGGACTTTGGCCTTCTGCAAAACCTTACGGCTGGAACGATAACGCTTCTGAGAACATCGCACTCATACAAAATTTTTCTAAAGTTGAGGAAGGTGACGATGTGGCGATAGGTGCCGTTCATCTTCAAGCCTTCATGGAGGATGTGGACTTTGGCGAGACAGCATTAAGCTTGGGTGTTATGACCCATGAAAAAGGTCATCAATTATTCCAATGGCCTGATCTTTATTCGGTGTTTGATAAAGGTAACGGTATCGGTGGGCACGGCCTCATGGGCGTTGTGGGCAACCCTAAGAATCCGCCGTGGCCAAGTCCCTTCTTAAGGGATAAACAAGGTTGGCCAGGCGCTTTTGATCTCACTAACTTTAATCTAAAAGCTTTCAATGATACGAGCTTAACCCTAGGCCTTAAAGCAGATGATGGTAGCAGCTTCAAATACTGTAATCAGAAATCCTATACTAACGAGTGTTTCTACATCGAAGCGAGAAAAGTACAAAGCACCAACAACCCAAACCTAGCGGATGGTATGGTCATTTGGCACACTGAAGACTGGTCACTAACGGATCCAGACGTCAATAACGCGCCGGTTCAATTTAAAGCCGATGGTTCTCCCAATTTATCCGCTAATGCGCGTTTTCATAATGCGGTATATGTTGTACAAGCGGATGGAAACTATGACTTGGATAAATTAGTCAATCAAGGCGATACGACAGATGCTTTTGGTCTGCAGCATGGTGCCACAGAATTTAGCTTTAGTACCAGCCCAAGTTCTGCATGGTGGGATGGCAGTCCTTCTCACTTAGCACTTAAAAATATTTCTGATTTTAATAGCGATGATATTATAACGTTTGAATTTAGTGATACGCAGCCACTTGCTATTTATTACGCAGGAAACGATGGTATTACATTAAACAATCCGCAACAAACAGCGGTAGCAGGAGAAGAAGTCGATATTCTGTATACGTTAGATCCGGATTATGAAATAGATGCCATTCATCTTAATGGTGAAGAAATAGATTTCGATCAGGACTCATTAGCTTCGAGCTTTACATTTATTATGCCGCGGGACGAAGCAGACATCGTATTCTTTAGTAAGCGCAAAGAGGGTGAAGTATTTTATTTGCATCCGCAAATCTATACAGATCCTGGAGTTAAAGTCATTGCTTATACCCCCTATGGTAAAGTCACTATCGGTGACACAGACGGCGATAGTGACGCGGTTGATCGCTTATCCGGTTTCTCGTGTCAATATAGTGCCGTTCCAGAAGTTGATGGGTGTGATACTCTGCCTCCTTTTCTAACGACCGAGCAAATATTTTTTACAAGAGCCTTTCGAGTAGAAACCCAAGAAGGGTATATACTCAAGAATTTACACACGAATGATCTTTCCTCTAGCAGTTTGCTTAACGAGATCCCCTTGCAAAATACGCCTTTATATTCAGCACCTGAAAACAATAGTTTATGGCGTATACGTGCCAGAGCTGAGCCAGAAAGAGATTTTTATTGTAACGGCAATGTGTTGGAATGGGACATCAACAATATCGACAGTGATAATGACAATGATACTCTCTATAAAAGAATCGGCACCATAGTGCGACATAATGATGTGATTTATAAAAATATGGTCATGAACAATCCAACGGTGTTTAACGATTCCTTAAGGGATACAAAGGCTACAATTACGCCAGGGACTAATGAAAGCCGCCATGCTTGGATGCCTATTGCACATTGTAGTGGTTCACCGAATGCAGCACTCGATTGTCAAGCTTCTGACATTAAAGATTATTATGCAAGTAAACCTAATGAGTTTAATAACGGCGATAAAGTCCTCTTTATGGGGAATGTGTATGAAGTGGATGCGGCGAAACCAGAGAGTACTCCTGATCGCCCAGAATCCAATCCAGGTTCTTTCCATTTCACTCATACTTATTTCGCAGATCAGGCCCTAAAACCTTATTTAAATCGTGAAAGTGATATCGACTTTTTCAATGCCATGCATCTCTTTACAGTCGTCGATCCCATTATTGATGATCCAAACCCGTATTATAAAACGCGATCGGATTGGAAGCTGATTGGACGATGTGCAGTGGGTACGGATTCCTATAATGAATCCAATCCATTTCATGAATAAGGATGCTATGTGAACCATTGACGTTATTACTAAACAAGTAAAGCTACAAGCAAAAATTGACAGACATTGATTGATGAATCGGTGTCTGTCAAACCAATAGGGTAGTATTCACTTTAAAGACTCATCATGCACTATTTGGCTACTAGTCACATGACTCTTGTCCTGAGATTCAATCATATTGATTCGATACAGCATGGCAAGTTTATTGACTTGCTGCCAAATACAATGTGCCCATGCTTCAATGTCATCATAACTTTGATTGGCCATCATTAAATGTTTGATAAGCAATGATTCAATCCTAACATAATTGGGTTCTTTGGAATAATCCAAAGCCATCGACCAATAAGGAAATCGTCGTTGTTTTAAGGTGTTATCAGTAAAATGGCGTATAACTTGGTGCCTGGTATCTTTACGAATACTGTTCATTAGCTTATCAATAGCGGTTTCATCCCCCTCAATATATTGAAAAAATTTATCGCATTGAAAAAAAAGATAACCCGTGATGCTTGTCGTTTCATTACGTTTAGCGGCATCCTCAGCGAGTGCTTGCAAAGTACTAGGGACAAAGTGTTGTAAAGCATTGCTGGTGTAAATAATACATTTCATAGTTGGTTCTAGATTGAATTTGGATGCGTCAGTGTATAAATTGTGCGGCGGCTGGCATAGGTTCAAAATTAGGATAGTTTTCTAAACGTTGTATCCATTCGCTAGTATGAGGGTATTGTGAGAGATCGACATCACCTTCTGTTACTGCGGCGATGTACCCATAATTGGAGACATCCGCAATGGTTGGCTCATCACCAACTAGCCAATCGTGATCGGCGAGACGTGTTTCAAACAACGAATTAAGAAGAAGATCTGTTTTCTTAATAGCTTCTTCATGGTCCCGTGATACACCAAAGATTTTTATCATACGTGCCGTGGCGGGTCCTTCAAACACCTCTCGAGTGCTGATAGCTAGCCATCGGTGCACTTCTGTTGCTGCCTCCGAATTTATGGGTAACCATTGGCGTTTTGGATCATATTTGGATGCAAGGTGTACTAAAGCGGCTGTTGAATCACGCAGTACCGTCTCGCCATCCACAAGTACAGGGATTTGCTCTAAAGGATTAAATTTGAGAAACCCAGGACTTTTTTGTTCGTCTTTGGAAACATTAAGAACAATTTCTTCAAAGTCAATTTTAAGTAATTTAAGCATAACCCATGGCCGATGCGCGTGTCCTGATAGTGGGTTGAAATGGAGTTGGATTTTCGACATACGTTTATCCTTATTGATTTTCTAAATTGTTATTATATGCATCTTATTCACATCCTTTCTATACCTCAAATTTAACCCTAGACTGATCTATCAATCTATAGATTACATTTCGCTTTATGGGTATATCTTTTTCTGAAACAGTTAATTTCCAAATAAGAAACAATCAATATACCACCAAAAAAACCATAAAAACTTTATGAAAAAAAAGGTTAAGATTTCAATATCTGTTCAATAGGAACCGGCCTATGAAAATAATAGCCTTGCACATACTGTACACCAACTTTATTGAGGAAATCGGCTTGAAACGCATTTTCAACACCTTCGCCTAAAGTTAATGCACCTAATTGCTCCAAACGTTTTCGAGTATGATAAATTTCGTGCTTGATATCTTCACCACCGTCTATTTTACGAATGACAGAAATACATAATTTTACAACTGAGGGCTTGAGGGTTTCAGCCGTTGTTATATCAAAAAAACCGCAACCTGTATCGTCTAAAAATATTTTGATACCTTTCATCTGCATGGCCTGTACAGCAATCAAGACTTTATTTAAATCATCAAGAGGCATATGTTCTGTTAACTCAAATGCGAGCTGATCACGTTTTTCATGCACAGTGGGTAGACTCAACCAATGCTGAAGAGTATCACTGATTAACACATCAGGACCGACATTAATCGTTAAAAATTGCGGTCTTGGTAACCGTGGCAAGTACTCCAACGCTTGTTCAATGCAAGCTAACTCAATGTCTTGGGTCAAACCAAATCGTGCAGCTGCTCCAAAGAGTTTATCTGCACGTTCAAGGGGCGAGTCTTTAGGGCCTCTCGTTAACACCTCATAACCAACAACGCCTCTATTTTTAAGTTCTACAATAGATTGCAAATACGTCTGTAGTCGCTTTTCATGAATGATACTAGTCAGTTCATTGGCAGTAATATTTTCATAAAGAGCGTTGGGAGATGCAATCTGTTCGAGCAACATAGCATTATCAAAGCCTTCTGTTTGCACCCAATTTTTGACATTATCTGGTGTGGCTAATACGGGATTATCGATGGTTTTCAACAGCATGAGAAAAGCAATTTTTCTGCCACTACCGCCGCCAAAATACTCGATGATGGCTTCATAGATAAACTGATATCCCGTTGTGAAAATCACTTCTTTTTGCTCTTTTTCATCAAAAAAGAGGCTTTCATGGTTGATTTTAGCCCATGTAAAACACTGATAGTGGTCTAACACAGGCTGGGAGACTTCAGTATAACGAACGAATAAACTCTGAAATTGTGGCGCAATCTGCTTAGCAATATTCGACCAAGCGGCTTCAAGAATGGACTTACCGAGTATGTCTTCCAATAAACCAGGATCTTTTAAAGCGACAGCGAATAAAAAATAAGAGGGTTTCATGAATACATTTTCCTTTATTTTTTTAAAGGTTTATAGGACAAAAGGACAAACTATAAGGATTATGATTAGTGACGAAAATAGGCGGATAGCCGTTCGTGAATATAAAAAGTCATATACATTAACAGATAAAAATCATTCGTTATAAATTATTGTTTTTATTGAAAATATAATGAAATATAGGCTACTTAGAAGTAAAGCGCTACTCAACGATATGAGGTTGTATCGCTAAATGATTTAATAATAGCACATCTTGATAAGAAATTTTTTATCGAAAATCGACAATTTTGGATAAGCCAGTTGGCACGAAACATTTGGAACGACCTAGGTTATTATTGTAGAGTGGCTTTAATAAATACTATAAATTATCCAACTCTTTTTCTAGGTGACTTTCATCGATTTCGTTTTTTTGAAAAGATAGCTCTAACAATAACGTTCTTCGTGTTTCGTTTAACACAGATAGGTATAACTGAGCCTCATTATCTCGGCTTCTTTTTAAGTTTATCATTTTCTCATTCAACTCACTTAAAGTATGACCGGATAAATTTTTGCTAACAATATTTTGTATGATAAATGCGTCTAAGTAATCAGGGTAGGGTGGGCGATTTTTTTCAAAGAAGTCTTTTTTCGTTTGTTCTTTACTCGCATGTTCATTGTAATATTCAATAATGCTTTCTGTGTAATCATAGCTTGTTTCAACCGAGGTGATAGAGGCTTTCAAGAGTTTTATGAGATCTTGTTTTTCTTTTCTATCTGCCTCGATATTGGTTATTGAAATGGCTAAAAGCACACCAACCAATGTTGCGATCAAGGTTAAACAATAATTGATACTCAAAGAGTAGCGTTCAGTAAAGTGATTGAATTTAGGTAACAAAATAAATAGGCTTAGAGAGATCAAAACCACCGTTACGAGTATATAGAGCATTGCTGTCCTTATTGAATTGTATTAATACCTAAAGTCAGTAGAAGTCAAAAATTTTTTTAACGATCTGCTGAGTTCTCTTTCTTCAACAAACTGGGTAAATTTAACAAAGTTGCCTAAGTTGATGTGTCCCGTGGGTTTTAAACCTTGGTTTTCGAACTCTTCACTTCTTTCGTAGGGCAAGAAGTCCACGATGGCAGAGTCTACTTCAAGCTTGGGAGTGAATACTTCTAGTGGTACATCAAATAGGGCTTCAATGAGGCAGTAATATGGCGTCATGATGCTAATTGATAAATCACTTCTTTTTATAAGATAAAGTACATTTCGCTGATGATAGTTTTATTATCTAAAAAATGAAAAATCAGTAGCGCGAAAATATTATATCGATAAACGACTTCTTTTTGCAACATAAAAGACATTGCGCTTACAACTCTAATTCATTTTCGTTATTTTTACGAGTATTTAAAGGATGACCCAGTTGATTCACCACATCTGTTTCAGACATGTGGTAAACTGGCCGAGTTCGGGATCGTAATACCGGTGGCGGTTGTCATGCAAGCCGGTTTCTTCATCAAAATATTGGCCCTGAAATCGCAGCGGATTCTCGACCTCTTCGATGTCTTT
>JBCCZV010000144.1:0-8633 GCA_039187085.1 Pseudomonadota bacterium | reverse complement strand
ATTTCACTTGATGGATGAGGGATTAGATAGCGGTCCAATAATAAAAAAGGAGAGATTTAAGTTAAGTGAAGATACGTATATTGGTGAAGTTTATGAATGGTTTGAAAAAGTTATTCCTGAAGGGTTTGTTAAAAGTGTTTGTAAGCTAGTATCAAGTTCAACGTTAGAGGTGCAGAAAGGAAAGCCATTAAGGGCTTTCCCTCGTAAAGCAGAAGACTCAAAGCTCAACTTTGATGTAGATTTAGATTGGAACTATCGTTTGATTAGGGCATCGTCGAGACCTTTTTCTGGGGCGTATGCTTTTCTAAATAATACTGCAACTAAAGTTATTATTTACAGAGCAATTCCAGATTTCGTTAGTTATGACTTCTGTGCGATTAGTGGTCAAATAATGGAGAAATCAGAGCGTGACCATAGTTTTCTTGTCGCGATTGGTGAATCCGTATTGAGAGTTATTGACTATTCAGTTGACAACAAATCAATCGATGTTTCTTTTAAAATAGTATGTAGTTCAATGCGTAACCGTCTGACATAGAGTGTTATTTTAACACCTTTGTAAAAATGTGAGATCAGAAACTGCCTAATAAACTATTCATTAAAATAGTTGCAAGAGTCTAAATAAAATGTGTAATTGAATGTTAAGTTGCACATATTAATACACAAAATATAAAACAGTAATAAGTTAGAGTTATTGAGAAAGGAACAATATGTGTTGCTATTGAATAGCATAAAAAATACTTCTTCGCTCACGAGCTAGAGCCAAACACGGGATCTTCTAAGAAGTCATTGTTCTCCTCTCATTGGTTTCACAAACTGAATTAGATTAGATTTTTATGCTAGTGTACTTTACAAGCCCCTTTTTCTGGAGATACCTGATCATATCGATGAACTTAATCCAATAAGTATAGCTCTAATACCTATAGTAATGTTATTAATTCCCTAGTGATTCATTTTTATAGAATGTTTTATGGCGTTGAAAGTATAGGTGATTAACCAGCTATCTGATGAGCTATAAGGTATAGGATTTTGTATCTTGAATGCCCAAGTTTCGAAAAATTTTTAAGCGGGTCAAATGGCAGACCATTTATGGTAAAAAATGCCTTGGTTTGGCTTGGAAGTTTTGATGTAAAAACAACTTTTATCGTTTTAGGAAAACATTGGCAATATGGTTACGTATGAAGCTTTCACTACAAATTCTAAGCTCCGTGATGAATGCTTAACATGAAATTGTTTAGAACCGGAAAAGAAACGAAAAAAAATCGAGCAATAGCTATAATTACACGAACAAACTTGATCCCATTTGAATCTGTAGTAAATCACTAATAAGAATATCCCTATTTTTTTCCTAGTAATTAGAATAATCTGCCGTACTTAGTGGGTTGTGTAAGTTTTGCGAGCATTTACAATAGACTTGGTTCTTCATAGCAAATTTGGCTTTCAGAAAATTGGTCATTGCTAGGTTTGGATTAAGGCTTAATAATCAGTTTAAGTGATAGCAAGGTAAGTAAAAATCAAACGAATAGTAAATAGAGACTTGACTAAAACTTTGTAAAAAAGTTAAAGAGATTTTGTTCTGAAAGATATTCAATAGATGTTTATAATTTGAGATAGCTATAAATCAATTGAGAATAACTTCTATACCTAGAAAAATAATTTAACAATAAAACCATGAGTACTAACCACATTTTACATGAAGCCTGGATGGCTAGGGCCATGGCCCTAGCTAAATACGCTGAAAGCTTGGGAGAGGTGCCGGTGGGTGCGGTAGCGGTATTAGGTCATACGATTATTGGCGAAGGCTATAACCTACCCATCAAGAGTTGTGACCCAACTGCACATGCCGAGATTTTAGCTCTGCGCATGGCGTCGCGACGCTTAGGGAATTATCGTTTGAATGGTGTAAGGCTCTATGTGACTTTAGAGCCTTGTGCAATGTGTGCCACCGCAATGATACATGCACGTATCGACACTCTGGTGTTTGCTGCAAAAGATCATAAATTAGGTGCAGCTGGAAGCTTAATGCAATTAATTAATAACGAAAATTTCAATCATCAAGCACAAATTATAGAAGGTGTGTTACAACATCAAGCTTCGAGTTTGCTTTCTGATTTTTTTAAAAAGCGCCGTGAAAAAATAAAAGCAGCAAAACGTCAAGCGAGATTAGAATCTGGCTTGGACCCCTAATGACAAATTCAATACATGAGACTCTTCAAATTCAAATGTCTCAGTTTCAATGGCAAAGTAAAAATACGGGAAATCAAGACTGATACCGAGAGTATCGTCAGCAGCGCCCCAGGTTAGTGTTGCAAAGCTATCATCCATAATTTGAGTGGTTGCAAAGAGTCTTTCCCAAGATTGCTGATCAATTTTTTCCCAGTTGACTCCTGCAGATAACCAATGATTCACTTGGTATTGATAACTAGCTTTAGAATGCATGGGCAGTTCTTGTTGGATGTTGACGTAAAATTCTTGGAATTGTAAGGCTGCATCGCGTCGGATATTTAAATCCGCTAAATTTCCTTCAATTAAACTCGCAGGTGCGGTTTTCCATGCAAGACGATTAAAAGCTTCATCAATAGTGATATGTAATTGATGAGAGTCATATTCCCAAGCGAGTTCGAGATCAAGAATCCAACCTTTACCTGAAGGCTCCTCTACAAGACGATCTAAAATAGATTCTTCTGTATAAGCATAATCAATGGTGAGGCGCGTTTGTGTATCTAAATCTTCACGTGCATCGTATTGACCAAAAGCTTTACCATAAGTGAGTTCATTCAAATTGAGATAGGTAAGCCTCGCGCCAAGTTGTAGGTTTTGCCATTGAATTTTATGCGCTACAAAAACACCATTAGCTCGCATTTGATTGGCTTGTAAATCAATATTCAAAGGTTCTTTTAGGGCTGTTAGGCGTTCTTCATCATTTTGTTCTAGATAGTACCAAAGCGCAGTGTCTGAAGAAAAATTGATGTAGTAATGATAACGAGAGTTGAAGCCTAAAGTGGTTTGTTTCCAACTAATACCACTAAAAGCTGATTGTTTTGTATAGATTTTATTACCGGTTGTATAATCTGAAGTTTCCCACTGATTAAAGTTAGCTTTAATGTTGACGGGTTCGCTTAGATTAATTGATTCAATTTCAGCATACAGTTTCCAGACATTATTGTCGGAGGCCTTTAAAGGACCTCCAACAGTTAATGTCAAAACACTGCCGAAAAAAAGTGCAATAATCCTTGCGACTTTTTTTTCTTTAAGTATTTGCATTATTCGATGGACTCTCCAGAGCCGTCAATGTAACGAATAATGGTCAAGCCTTTGATACGCTCAATGGTGCCATAAATGGTTCCATTGTATACCAAAGTACCTCGAAGCGTATCTTTAAGCTCTGCCCCCGAACTCATATCCGCATAGATATCTAACATTACACCATCTTGATTAACAATATTTAATGAAGGATTAACCAGCTCGAAGTTTTCCGGTTGGTTATATAGAACCGGTGTATACCAAGTATTACTAGATACAGAAAAACGACGACCGTCAAACCCTAATTCAAATTGCACATTACCTAGATTGAGATCCTGACGTGTTACTTGTGTTGAAAGTGTTGTTTCCCTTAAACCATCAATATCTGCTGTCACTTCTAGTGAAGCTGCAATTTCTAGGTATTGCTCTGCTGTTTCAGTGGGCTCAAAATTTCGAATCAGTAAACCATAGATATTGCCACCTTCCGATTTAAATAAGGTTTCATCGTAATAACTACCCCAAGGTGAGGCACCGAGTAGAGTTGTAGTATATAAACCTTCTTCTGGAACAACAACAGACCAACCAACTGCTGAGTTATTTATCAAGCGTCCAGCTGCTTCAATGAGATTACCATCAAAATAGGTATAGTAGTTTTCAATGAGGGCACCATTAGCATCATAGCTGCGGTACTGGTATTCATTAAAACTCATTTGTTCTACTTCTGTACGACTAACATTATCAATATTCAATATAAAGGTATTGCGTTCGATGAAGTACTCACCTAGTTGGCTTAAAGTATCAAGATCCAAAGCTCTTGGTGGAACAAAATCGGCTGCATTAGCAATAACTGCAGAAAGTTCAACACTGATATTGTCCCGAATGCTGGGTGCATTTTCTTCCGTAAAGTCGTTAGTGAAAACTGCTCTAAGGTTGATATTGCCAGGAAGATACTGCAAGCCTGTATCCAATAAAGGGGTATTCAAGGATTCAGCACTGACAGATAATTGGCCATTGAGAATTGTCTTAGTTGTGATGGTGTTATCGGTTCCAGGTTCATCAACCACCAATGGGAAGCGAATATTGTCTATCCAAGCAGCATCGCTATAACGATCAACACTGCCGTCTTTGCTGTATTGCCAAGTTAGGGTATGTTCGCCAGGAGATAGGTAGAAACTTCGAGTTCTAAATCCTGGGTAGTAGCCTGATTCTCGTAATACATTGCGGCCATCAATATAAAAATTGAAATAATCCCAAGAGCTTTCAGATTCCAAGGCATAGTCAAAGCTGACATAGCCTCCAATGGTATTGATGGTAACGGAAGTACTGGAAGACTGATTATGTGTGATATTTTTTGATCGTAAAGAATAGCTGCCTTTAGAAGCTCTATCAGATGTTAAAACCCAATCCCCTGTTACATCAATTGCCGAATTGGCACTTTCGAAATCTAATTTTTGTGATGATTTAACGGCGTATTTAGCTTGTAGGAAGAAGTTAGCATCAAAACTTAAGTTCTCAGGTTTCAGCGAATAATATGGTGAAACAATACTATTGGCTACGTCATTAAAGTTTGTATTGTAAGCATATGTTGCTTGAATACGACTACCTTCGGTTAAAATTAAATCCGTACTAGCGTGTGATAAACGGCCGGCGACAACTTCGATGAATTGGGTTTCCATATAATCATAACGCGGTGGAATAACAATATCCATGTCAACTTCAACATTGCGGCGCATACCACGAATCGTTAAGGTATTGTCGTCAAGATCCAGCTCAAATGTTAATCCTTCCCAGTTCATCCGTAATGCGTTGTCACCTATATCATAAGGGTAAGTAGGGAAGTAATAAGAACGGGCTACCATCTGCGCAATACCCGGTAGTAAATCGTTTAAAGAACTGCTTAATTCTTTAAAATCGTTTTGCCAAACTTCGTTCATTAAATCAACGCGCGAAGTAAACCCATCAATAGCAGGAGTAGCCTCTAAAGTAACATCACGTGCCCATTCACGAAAATCGGCAACAAAGTTTTTAACCAAAGCCAGCTCGTCAGTGCCGGGCTCAGGTGTCGGTGGTTGTGGAGGAATAATAATCTCATCACAGGTTTGCTCATTTACCAAATCTTCTTGACATTTGTAGCGATGAATCAGTAATTCAATGTTAGTAATAAGTGTGAGTAGAGAGGCATCCTGTGATGCTATCGCTCTTGCCGTTTCTAATGCTGACTCTAAAACGGTAATCACAAGCTCTCGATTAAAGCCACCATTTGTTGGTTGAAGTTTTTCGGTAAGTTCAACGATGGACTCAGATAGAGTGATGTTATTTTGACTAGCATAGCGCGCAAAAAGTGTCGAATACACACTATAAAGCAAAGTGCCATCATCGATATTTGCTTCGTCGCTGGTGAGTAATGTATCAATTGCTGTGACATCAATGGCAAAAAGTTGAGAAATGGTTTTGGGTAAATCAAACAAATTAGTCAGTAAACCCATGTGGTATTCAATGTTTTCAAGAGACAAGTTAGCATCTGCAATTGCATTTTGTGTAGCAAGATGTGTTAAAGGAGTGATACTAACACTTAAGTCTTCTGCATTATTAAAACGAGAAATAATAGAAGTTAATGCAAAGTTATTGGTAAGGTATAAAGTTTCACCGAAATTGATGCTGCCATTTTCATTGTCATCAATACCATCGACGATAGTTGTTAAACCACAATTCACAGCATCACAGATCATTTCTGTGGGAGCCGTTGAAGAGGCTTTGACTTTGACAAAAATAAGCTCTGCAATAGACTCATTTTCGAGGGTTACTGAAAACTCACCTTGTTCGTCAGTTGAAGTAGAAGCAAAAGGTGTATCAGCAATCACACCATCATTAATGTTGTAAAACTCTACAGTGGCAAATTTTAAAATACCCTTTACCGCTCTACCTACAATGTTTGTTTGAGAAACAGGCGCGGTTACGGTTGGTGTTGCAACGGGTGTTGGAATTTGATTGGCACTGGGTGCATCAACCGAACCTGAATCGGAAGAACAACCCCATTGCAAAGCTAACGGTATAATTATTGCGCTTGTTTTCAATAAATGACTTATTGTTTTTTTTGGCATTGATGTATCCTTTCTGTGAATAGTTTCGCAGTCGGGATGTTACAGGTGTCTGATTAATGAAAAAAGTTAAATAATAACAAAACGCTCAGAAATTTTATTGATCACAATAAAGTTTTGCAATCATGTAATTGTATGTGGCGTATTTGAGAAAAATTCTGAAGAATGTGTTGGTGAGATATCATCAGCCATTAACTCATTTGCTTAACTACGACTGATGATATTTAGAACAACTAGTCTGCTGTGGTTGACTTTTCAGCAGTTTTCTTTTTTAGCGGATTAGGCGTTGTTGGTGACTCTGATTCTAAGCCTTGCTGTTGTGTATCTGGTATACCTTCATCATTAACACTGTTATCAGCCAGCATTGTTTCAGGTATCATATTGGGCGTTGGTAAATCAAAATGAGTGGGTTCCTGATGTAACCAGGCTAGCGTGTCATAGTAAAGCCTGACATTGCTGACATAAATGACGGGTTCATTGCCTCTTGCGTAACCAAATTTAGTCTTTTTGTAAAACTGTTTTTGTCTGAGCAAGGGAAGTCTTTCTTTAACGTCGACCCATTTATTGGGGTTCCCTCCTTGTTGCTCCGTAATAATTCTCGCATCATTCACATGACCCCATCCAACATTGTAAGAGGCGAGAGCAAACCACGTCCTATCAGGTGTATCTATGGTTTTAGGTAGTCTTACTAAAATCTTTTTTAAGTATTTGGCTCCACCCATAATGCTTTCTTTTGGGTCCAACCGATTTTTAATTTTCATTTGTTTGGCTGTTGGCAAAGTTAACATCATCATACCTCGAACCCCTGTGGGCGACTTGGCTTTGGGATTCCAAAGGGATTCTTGGTAGGAAACAGCAGCAAGTAACCGCCAATCTAAATCAAATTGAAAAGCTGCCTCCTTAAAAAGAGCCTCGTACTGAGACAATTTTTTTTGTGAAGCGGCTAAAAAACTTCTTGTACCAACATAGTCAAATTTCGCGACGTGACCATAATAACGATCAATCAGCGCTGACAATTTGCCTGAGTCGTTAATTTTTCCGAAAAATTCGATAGCTGCTAGATATAAAGTATCATCAGTTTTCTTAGAAAAAGCCCAAGCTAATGGTTTGGGTTGATCAACTGAAAAGGCAATGGACAATTCAGGATAAAAGCGTCTATGCAGAGCAAGTTCATTCGAATCAGCAATGGTGTAAGCAATTTCACCATTCAATACCTGCGTCATTAATTCCTCGGAACTCAACTCTGAAGTCTCAGACCAACTGAGGCCTGGGAATCTGCTTTTTAACTGAATGAGCTCTTCAGAGTGGCTACTATTGGATGTGATACGTAATTCACCGTTTAACTGTTCTATATTTCGAGGCCAGGGTTCACCTTGCTTAAAAACGAGTTTTTGGGTGACCTCTTGATAAGAAGGGCCGAATCGAACATCGAATTCTCTGTCTGGTGTTATCGTTAAACCCGCGGCAGCTAAGTCAACTTGTTGATTAGAAACCAAATTTAGAATATCGCTGTTATTATCAGCGACAGTGACGACTAGCTCTACATTAAGAAAATTAGCGAAAGATTGTGCCAGCTCGTATTCAATGCCTGTTGGCCCTTGGGGCCCGACATAATAGGTTGTTGGATTATTGCGGGTAACAATATGTAACTCGCCTTTTTCTTTAATTTGTGCAATGTGGCTCAATGGTTTGTTTTCCGAGCACGCAACAGAAAGTAAGCAAACAAGTCCAATCACAAGTAAACGCATACCGACGGGTAGGTTTTCGGTGTGAGTATTTACATATCTGTAAGGCTTCATCATCAAAGTGTTTCCATCCTAGCACTTAGCTAAACTAATAAGGCGGGGCATAGTATAACGCATCGTTTCCCGCTCTTGTAAAAAAACTCTAATAAATCCGTTAATATTTACTGTTTATATTCAATTATTTTCAGTAATTGTTATTAGTTGACCAACAAAAAGCAATTATTGTTCAAAAGCTTTATGTAAATTTGTTTAACGATAATCTGCGCTTATCTAATTTTCGCACAATAAGCGTTTTCTTATGAACCATTGCTGAATGGTTCAAATATGTCGAGGATTCAATATCTAAGCTTTACATTACGCAAATGTAAAAACTTTCATCAATGACCAAATAATTTTAATAAATGTATGGCTGAAAGTTCTTCAATTCAAGATCTACGAGATGTACGTCACATATTTGGGCTTAGATTGCCCCTATCAATGCTAAAGATTGTTTTTTGTAAAAATTGTTTGTGAGTGTTTGCTAAACACTGATTTTAGAGTCTTATTTGAT
>JBCCZV010000143.1:0-8711 GCA_039187085.1 Pseudomonadota bacterium | reverse complement strand
GAAATTGTGATTAGATTATTTTAGAATACCTGCCTTAAATTTGACGTTTATTAAGATACGCCGTCAAACTGCTTAATCTGTTTATAAATTAAACCACAAGGACTGGATGAGTGCTTCGTAAAATCTATATATTTTTTATTCTCAGCTTACTGACTTTTAGTGCCTCTGCTACAAACTTATCACAACATGAGCAAGATAATATTATTTACGAGCTAGATTGGCTAAGTCGCATCAATGCTATAGCACCTGTTGAATATACTGGTGTACAACCTATTATTGAAAAAACAGAATCTTTACAAAATGAAAAAAAACAAATTTTCGAAAATTTAATGGGATATCATGTAGAGAATTTATTATTCACCTTACAAAATACTTTTAAAGAAGATGATACTTATAAAAAACTGCCAAAAGCGATTAACCCACTGGTTTTATTTGAGGATAAAAAATTATACAGTGATTGGGTATTTGAATCATATGCTGAGCAAGTCACACTTGAAGAGGCACGTGAAATAGATGCGTTTTATAAAACTGAACGGGGTCAGATGATCATTGAAATTGGTAAAAGTTATTCTGAAATTACTAAACTGGATTTAATTGAAAAAGCTAAAAAGTATGCGGTTTATCAAGGTTATTCAAAAAAAATGATAGATAAAATGCATAAAATTGTAAAAAGACTGCAAGAAAGTGGTGCTTTATTATTCAAAATATATAATTTTTATGAAGAAAAAGTGAATGAGTTTTTTCAAAAAAATAATTATACAGAAAAGCACGCAAGTCTTTGCCAATACTACACTGAAACATCAGAAGATTTGGTAGCAATATTGCTGTGTAGGGAAGGATTTTACCGAGCTCATCATAAAGCTTCGTTTAATTATGCTAAAATTCTTTCTCAAGGAAGAACACCTTATTTTCAATCGGATATAAGCTCATCAATTCAAATTTTGAATGGCCTTAGAGGTGAAGATAAAAATGGAGAAGTTCATTATTATTTAGGTATGTTAAATAGATATCTAATAAATTTAGAAAAGTCTTTTTATGATACTCAAAAAGAATCCTATTGTTATTTACATCAAGCACACAAATTAGGGTATGAGCGAGCTAAATCAGTCTTAAAAGAATATGAAGTTGAAGGAGAAGTATACAACTGCAACTAAAAGTTTTAATCTTTAAAATTTGGACTACTTTTAGAAAAAAGCAATCCAATGTTTACCGGATTATACAAGTAATTTTATATTTTCTGAAGTCGCTAATATGTATAGCGACTTCGGGTCTTTTATTCCAAAACATGCCCAAAATGCTTAGATTATTTATTCAACTTTATTGGTGGTGAGGTAACTAGCTCTGACACAACCTATAAGTAATTAGAATCATAGAAAGATATTTTATTGCCTATATTTACCTATTTTCAAAGCCAAAACTCTATTATTACCTAATCTAATTAAAAGTCTTGCTGATTGACCTCTCGTTTAGATTAAATCACCGAAGTTTGTTTTTATAGCAAATGTTCATATTTAAAAAGATTTTTTTAAAAGAAACTGACACTTCGAAAATAGCGCCCCTGTGGTTTCTCGAAAAATTGGCTCGGCTTCGGATAATTGGTTATTGTTAGATGCTGGCAATCTGTATGGGCCTGTCAATTGATGTTTAAAAACCAAAGATAGTAAAGGTAACAATGATGATAACACATGAAACTAACGCTATTTATCGAACCAATGACAAACGTTATGAAAAAATGTCCTATCGTGCTTGTGGAAATAGCGGCATAAAACTGCCAAACATTTCTTTGGGCTTGTGGCACAATTTTGGTGGCCATAATAATTATGAAAATGCGCGTAAAATGATTCATACGGCTTTTGATTTAGGTATTAATCATTTTGACTTGGCTAATAATTATGGGCCTCCTTATGGTAGTGCTGAAAACACCTTTGGTCATATACTAGCGAAAGACTTGAAGTCTTATCGTGATGAACTGTTTATTGCCAGTAAAGCGGGATATGATATGTGGCCAGGTCCTTATGGAATAGGCGGGTCACGAAAATATTTAGTCTCAAGTTGTGATCAAAGCTTAAAAAGAATGGGGTTAGATTATGTTGATGTGTTTTATCATCATTGTATGGATCACGAAACGCCAATAGAAGAAACGATGCGGGCTTTAGATTATATTGTTCGATCGGGAAGAGCTTTGTACATAGGAATATCCAGTTACGGTCCCGATGAAACCTTTAAAGCCATAAAATTTCTCAAAGAATTAGGTACACCGCTTTTAGTGCACCAACCCATGTATAATCTGTTTCACCGAGAGATTGAAAAAGGCCTAGCGGCTGTGTTGCAAGAAAATGCCGTGGGATCCATTGTTTTTTGTCCATTGGCGCAAGGACTTCTGACGGATAAATACTTATCTGGGATACCTCAAGATTCGAGAGTGGCTAATGAAGCGGCAATACATTTGACAGAAGCAGATATAACCCGTGAAAAGTTAAGAAAAGTGCGTCAATTAAACGATATTGCCAGAGAACGCGGGCAAAGTTTAGCGCAAATGGCCATTGCATGGACGTTGAATAATGAGGTCGTGAGCTCTTGTTTAGTCGGTGCCAGTAAACCTGAACAAATTATTAATTCGGTTGAGGCTTTACAGAATCTGTCCTTTTCTCAAGAGGAGCTTAAAAAGATAGATAGCATTCTAAATAATGAGGGTGATAGATAATAGAGGTCACAATAACCAAGCTTTATGGTAGCACAGGTCAATTTTCTTTAAAATTTTTGTATAAAAGAAAGTTTATCTGCCATGGTACCACACTGATAGCCATAGCTATTTTGAGATAAGTTAAGCACAAATTTTATCAGAAAGGATCAATATTTTTTTCATAACGTGCTATCTTAGCGCGCTTACGAATAATCATTGTCAATTTAGAGAAAGGTTTGATGCTTAACTTTACACCTATCGTTTACAATTACAGGCTTTTACTCACGCTAGCTCTACTGCTAAAGAGTTCCTTGGTTTGCGCTAATCAAGGTTCTCCATCACCAACCGCGCAACAATCAATAGATAATGAGCAATATACTCTCGATAGCCAAATACATGACTGCATTCTACAAAAACTCGATACAGCTGATGAAAATACCCGAATACTTGAGTTACGAGAAATCTGTAAACAAGAAATTAGCCAAGCTGACCCAAACTCGCCGTTATCTCAAGAGCGTTCAAAACTGGCCAAGCGTTTAATTTCTGAATATTTCGATAGCCAAAGTCGCTATTCGTTAATTCCTCATCGTCGCAATTACATACTCCCTGTCACCTATAATTCCAATCCTAATCTGGATACTTGGTCGCAATTAACAGGGTCAAGAGAAAATTTTGAAGAATTAGAAGCTAAATATCAGCTGAGTACTAAGGTGCCATTATCCGATCCACTCTTTAACGATCGGGTTATTCCTTATTTTGGCTTTACGGTTTTCTCTCTCTGGCAAGTGTATTCTGATGAAACCTCTCGTCCTTTTCGAGAAACAAATTATATTCCTGAGTTATTTGCTATTTATAAACCCAAAAACAATCCCTTTGAATCTTCAGCAGAAATCCTATTTCTTTTCGGTGTTCAACATCAATCCAATGGTCGCAACGAGCCTATATCAAGAAGTTGGAATCGTATTAATCTAGGCGTGGTGTTTGATTGGGATTCATTGGTATTGGCTTTATCTCCTTGGTATCGCTTACCAGAAAAAAATAGTGAAGATGAAAACCCGGATATTGAAAAATACATGGGATATTTTGAAGTCAATATGGCTTATAGAACGCAAAACCACGAGTTTTCTATGATGGTAAGAAACAATATGTTTTCGGGCAATGGTGGCAGTCGTGGTGCTGTGGAATTAGGTTGGAGCTTTCCATTATGGCATCGCTTAAGAGGTTATGTGCAATATTTTAACGGCTATGGGGAAAGCATGATTGATTTCGATCACTCCGTGAATCGTGTCGGGATAGGTTTACTCTTATCTGACGTGTTATAAAATGAAATCGGCACAGCCAATTAAAATAGCTGTGCTCACTCAGTGATGAGATTTAATCATTTCTATTTAAGAAAGAATCGCCAAAAGGCGCATCTTCGGCTTTTCTGCAAGCTGGTACAAAAACATAATCTGGCGACACACAAATCTGTCCCTCTCTTCATAAGGGTTCTCCCAAGCCATCGTATTTAAAAAGTTGAAGAGTGATGTTTCATCTCAGTGCTTGGGAATAGCTTAATCGAAGCTTAGCAATGAAAATAATGATGATAGTAAGGGCAGTAAAAAATTTGAATAACCAGGTCGAGGACTTTTATTAAGGCACGCCGTAAGCAGCGCTGAGTAGCGAACAGGTATTACCTCTAGGCGTGCCTATTGCGTGATTAGTCAGTGTATTGAGCGACTATATCGATAAACTTTTTTACGGTGGGCGTGTAAACAGATTCTGGGCGAGTAAGACAAAAAGCCTGCCAAATAATTTTCTCGGTCACCTCCACGGAGACAAGATCGCCACTTCTCAGTGCTTTTGTAAACAATTGCTTGGGCCCACCGGTAAAAAAATTGGATGACATAACCACTGAACGCGAAATATGGTAATTGTCACAGGTGATTTGCATCTTTGTTGGCAAGGATTTTTGCTCTAAAAATTGTTTCATGGCTTTATTGAGTTCAGGTCCGATCCCTGAGTCAGTTTTTGAACAGGGCTCAATAATAAAGCCTCTTGTTGGGGAAGTCCAAAAGCGCGATTGTCCGATAAAACGGCAGGTTTTTTTTCACTCTCACTCAATAAATACTGCTGCTGCCTAAAGATTGGTTTAGTCACTGTTCATCTCCATAATGATTCTCTACAGCATGCTTGGTGTCATCTGATGAGAGAGAATGTTAAAAAACGCTTGAGAATAGTTAACGTCACGATATCTATTCTTGCGGCATCGTGATTCATTAAACGCATTTTCAGGGGTTATGGAGCCTGAGCTTATGCTATTTTGGTAGGATTCAGTAATGAACTGTATTTGATAGGGCGTTTAAAAATTTGAATAATGGTTTGGCCAGGGTTATTCATAAGTTTTATAGCCGTAGTAAAAAACATTCAATTTTCTTTTTTGCCTTGCTGCCTAAAATAGGCTCAACGACATCCAAGAAGCGTGTCATATGTCATTAAAAACCACAAATTAAGGAGTAGCGCATGTTGAGTTGGTTTCGCAATACGGTGTTTAGATATATTTATGCAACGCTCATAAAGATTTACCCACCTCGTCCCCCTGTTTTATTCAATCAAGAAAAGGCAACGCCTGCACTTTGTCGCGAGATGGCAACAAAGGGTAGCCGACGTGTGTTAGTCATCACCAGCAAAGACTTAATAAAATTAGGGCTACTGGATACTTTTTTTAGCGCACTCCAAGATATCAAGGTGCAGGTTGAAGTCTTTGATGGTATTCAGCCCAACCCAACCTTTGATGCAGTTGAAGCCGCAACGATTCGCTATAAAGAAAAACAGTGTGATGCAGTGTTAGCCTTTGGGGGTGGTTCAGTCATCGATGCGGCAAAAGCCGTTATTTTACACGTTGATAACAAAAGGCCGCTTCGTCACTTGATTGGTATTTTTAAAGCGGGACATCAACCTGTACCTTTTTACGTGATCCCCACCACGGCTGGCACCGGCTCTGAAATAACCAGTACAGCGGTGTTATCCGACCCAACAACGCATCAAAAATTCTTTTTAACCGATCACAAAATGCTTCCTTTAGCTGTCGCATTAGATCCATCCGTCATGACAGGTTTACCGCCAGCTATCACAGCAGATACAGGTATGGATGCGCTTACTCATGCTATAGAATCTCATATTTCAAAAATCGACAATCCCGATAAAATGGCTCTAGCAGCCAATGCTGTTGCCGCTATTTTCAACCATTTACCGCAGGCTTATGCCAATGGCGCGAATATTGAGGCCAGAGCAGAAATGGCGAATGCCTCCTACAACGCGGGTATGGCATTTAACGCGATGGGCTTGGGTTTTGTGCATGCCATTTCGCATCAGCTGACGGCTCTGTATGGTATTCCACATGGTCGAGCTAACGCCATCGTACTCCCTTATGTTCTGCGAGCGTCGTTACCACAAATCACCAAGCCATTAGCCCGCCTGGCGAGAGAAAGCGGTATTTCTAAAAATACCCATGAAGTAACAGCGGCCCAACAACTGTTAGAAGGTATTGATGCTTTGTCATCAAGCTTGAATATGGCTAAAGGCATTAACGAACTTGAGGCTAAAGATTTTGATGAAATCGCAACAAGAGCACGTAAAGAAGCTATCTCTACCTATCCTTTTCCTTACATGCTTAGCCATCAGGCATGCGTGGAAATTTTGCAGAAATTAAAACAAAATGGAACTCGCTATGCGCTAGATTCTGCTGCTTGAAGGGATAAAAGCCAGCCATAGGGCTGGCAGTGCTTTGTTTCTAGAGACAAAAATTTTGCTCATTAAGATCGGTTAATTGTGCTCTATACTCTTATAACCGATTATTTGAAAACAGAATCATTATGAAATGCATATTTTACAGCAGTGCAGCCACTAAAGATTACTATTCTTACGAGCTGGCCAAATTGGCAATGGATTCCGCATCTCGTAACCAAGCCATCAATATTACTGGCTATCTGTTTTATCAAGAACAGGTTTTTTATCAATACCTTGAGGGCGAAAATACGGTTTTAGAGGCGCTAATGGAAAAATTACGACGCGATACCCGTCATAAAATGCTGAAGAGTTTTGAACAACAAAGAGAACAACGGCGTTTTCCTCAATCCTGGATGTCAATGGGTTGGCCGGTAAGACGTCAATGCAATTGTGCCGAAAATGCATTAATAGAAAAAATGTCTATGCTTGACATGAATAAGGAAAATTCAGAAGAACAGATTGAAGCCGTTTGGCCGCTGGTTGATGAATTGGCTCATCATTGTCTGGCACGTGTGCCAGAACTCAAGAATGTGTTGGTTGACTCTTAATTGGGTTTATTACCTCGGAAAGCAAAAGCTGGAATAACTGACCAAACTATTAGCAGAGTGTAATATCCAATAGGCGGAATAAGCTGCACATGGTTTGTCAAAACCAACCCTGCCATCAATAGGACATGGGCCACGAATGCCCAACATAATGCCCATAACACAAGCTGACGATCAGCACGCTTTTGTTTTAACATCTCCAAGTAAAACCATAAAGAAAAAGGAATAAATATAACGATGGATGTTAAAAGCCCAGGATTATAAGCGAAATCGCGCAGAGCAGAAACGCCATGACTAATGGCATTAATGAGAATAATTCCTGCCATGCACAGTGCCGGAAATATCTTTTGTGGCGCACTGATAATCGCGATACAGGCAACCAGCCACACCAAAGACGTATTAATCACAAAAATATCTGCTTGAGTGATAAGACTAACATCTGGAAGGTTGACATTTAAGAGCCTTTGCAAGGTGCTATTGAGATACCCTTGAAAAGCGTAAACATTGCCAAAGAGATCAATCCAATGCTCTTCATATTGATGGATGATGTAAAACACCATCATAAAAACAGAAAGCAATCGAGTATCATGCTGAGTCGGTATGTCGGAATCACGCCCTGTAAATGCCAGAAACAATAAAAATGGTGCCATGAAGACGCCAAGTTTCATCCAATGATCGTACAAAAAATTATGTTGTCCTAAAGGAAACCAAAGCATGGCAAAAGCTAAGAGTAAGAAACCACTAGGTGCTTTTGAATCAGTCATATTTTTTGTCTTATTGTTGTAAGGGAGTTATGGCATCCAGAATGTGTTGTTTGATTTCCTGATGGGTCATTTGTTGGGTGTCAAAATCAAAATTATCTTGAAACCTGGGTACGGATATTTTTGCCTTCACATTCATACCAAAAAATGGTGCGCCCATTTCTGCTGCCGACAAAACGCCAGCACCTCCTCTTGGTCCAGGACTCGCTGCCATGAGAATGACAGGCTTATCCTGATAAACCTTTTGATCAATCCGTGACATCCAGTCAAACAGGTTTTTATAAACAGCAGTGAATGAGCCGTTATGTTCTGCAAAGGAAATTATGACGTAATCAGATTGTCCTATTTTTTTGTAAAAGTCGATAGCAGCTTTAGGAATACCGTCATTTTGTTCGCGATCTTGGCGGTATAAAGGCAGTTCATAATCAATTAAATCAAGTACTTCAATCTGATGCTCTGGATTTGTGTCCTTTAGAAGCGAAGCCGTGTAGTTCAGCAATTTTTTATTTATCGAGTTTTTATTGTTGCTGGCTGCGATAGCAAGAATTTTCATTTTTTTCATACTCCACTGTTTAGTGCATATCTGTGATGTCGAATTTAAATAGTATATTTTGAATGTACTCTGTTGTATATATTGGATTATTCAACGGCAGGGGTGCAAATTTGCACACTCAAAAAAGCTGTTATGACGCATCTTGCTGACTCTTATTGAAAGTCGTTTGAATGATAACAGGTTCAAAGTTGTTGTGTGACCTCATCCAGCTAATACGCTGACGCACTTTAAACGTCTTTTTTCTTACTACTCATCAGAATAAAAAAATTTGCTTTTTATAAGCTCAACGCTGTTTTTCAAAAAAACTCACAACAAATATAAGTGATTTAAAAAGTGTGAATTTATGTCAACTTTTTATTTTTACTCTAATGTCTTGAAATAAAATAACTATCACTTTTTTG
>JBCCZV010000142.1:0-8847 GCA_039187085.1 Pseudomonadota bacterium | reverse complement strand
AAGGCAATGAATGAAATTTTAAAAGATCAATCTTTAATGTGCCCTCCTTGCGAAAAATTCAAAAAAGATTTTCAATCAGATTCATACACCTATGTCAATATTCATGAAAAAAACGATACCTTTCAAACATTAAAAAAAACTTTAGAAAAAGTAGCTAATCAAGTATTAAATGACAAAGCAAAGTTACTCGCTAGTTTGATTCAACACAATCATTCTGGAAAAAATCAAGGAATTGCTTGGCATCAAGATATTGATCCATCTTTGGTGAAATTTGAAGCTTATAATTTTATTATTTACCCAGAAGATTGTTACGAAAAATCTGGGCCATTATATTTCGTGCCCGGTAGTCATCTTGGGAAAAAATTACCTCCTGGTGATGGTTATGATCACTTACCTGGACAAGTTATGATAATTCCCAAAGCTGGTGACCTCATCATTTTAAATTGCAAAACCTTCCATAGCGTACCAAGAAACAACTCAAACATATCCAGATTTTCAATTAATATGCGTTTTCGTCATACATCTTCAAACCCAGAGTTATTGACAGTAGGAATTTATCGAACGGGTCGCTGTGATTACAGTGGAAAAATAAATTTTGATGATGATAATGCCAAATGGTTTCTGAGTGATTCATTTAAATATCAACCAGCGAATATTAACTTAATAAAGGAATGCTGAAATGAATGCTAAATTTAATTTTGATGATGAAATGCAATTTTTAGCGACAGGAATGACTCCTGGTTATTTAAATGCTCCTCGACAGTTCTCTCACGGTGCTGGGGCACTTTTATTTGATGAAAGAGGAAGAGAATATATAGATTTTTGTTCAGGTACTTTAACGAATATAGCTGGACACAGCCACTCAGAAATAACACATTTTATGCAAAAAAGAATCGCAGAACTATGGAATATCCATGATTACAGCTCTCCCTATCGATTATCGACATTAAAGTTAATAAACGATATTACACCTAATTCTATCGATACTTATGAGTTCTATTCATCAGGTTCTGAAACCATAGAAGCTGGTTTACGTGCTTTGCTTTCCTACTTACCCAAAAACAAGCAGAGGTTTTGCAGTTTTAGTGGCGGATTCCATGGTAAAACTTTAGGCGCTCGGCAAATTATCAATTGGCGTTTAGAAGGAGAATATTTTGAACCTACATTTCAAATACCTTTTCCTGATAAAATTGGCATATCAGCCTCTGAAAAACATCAGTTAGAAGATAAATCCCTTACAATAGCTAAGAAGCTTTTTTCTCAACATCCTTCAATTGGTGCTTTCATCTTTGAACCAATACAAGGAGCAAGTGGGTGTTTACAAGCATCCAAAACCTATTGGTCCGAGTTAAAAGCTATTTGTAGTCAATATAATATTTTGTTTTTTGCTGACGAAGTTTGTGTTGGATTAGGTAGAACTGGAAAAAACTTTGCTGTTAACCACTACAATATTGAACCCGATCTTATCGCTTTTGCGAAAGGCCTGGGTAACGGTTTTCCTGTTATGTGTTTAGGTGGGCGTAAAGCAATAATGAATGCATCACCCTACGGTGATCCTGGAGGTGCATCCACAACTTTCGGCGGTAATCCACTAGCTATTGGTGCAATATATGCAACTTTATCTACTTATAATAAAGAAACATTAGTGTTAAAAACCAAACCAATTGAAGAACTCATTCTTGCTAGACTAAAAATGCTATCTATTCAAAGTAAAATAATAGACGATTTCAGATGTATCGGAGCATTTGCAACAATTGCTTTCAAAAGCGATCAATATGGTATAGCTGTTCATAAAAAATGTATTGAACTTGAATTAAAGTCATTCACATTTGGAAATTTATTTCGCATTGTTCCACCTTTAGTCATTACAAAGAAGCAAATTCAAAAAGGTTTAGATATTTTAACAAGCGCTATTGAATTTGTAGAAAAAAATTAATGAGATAATTATGTCACTGACTTTAACCATCAAAAGATCATTTTTTGGCTGGACAGAAAAAGATTTTTTAAAAACCCTTTGGATTTTGGCACTTCCTATTTCTCTGCAACACTTATTAACATCATCATTAAGTTTTATCGATGTGTTGATGATTGGTCAATTAGGTGATGCAGCCATTGGTAGTGTTGGCCTGATCAATAAATTGTTTTTTGTGGGCATTATGATTCTAAGTGCTATAGCTAGTGGAGCTAGTATCCTTAGTGCACAGTTCTTTGGTAAAAAAGACTGGAGTGGCATTTCTCAGACTTTTAAAATAGCGTTACTCATCTCACTGACTTTCATCATTCCCATTGCTCTGGCTGCTTTTTTTGCTCCACAAACACTTTTATCTTTTGTCTCTCAGGACACCAGTGTTATTGAAATCGGGGCTGAGTATTTAAAGATCACCTCTTTGTTTTTAGTGTTTACGGCGATATCCATGGTGACTAGTGCTATTTTACGCACGATTAACCAAGCGAAAATTCCGATGATAGCGGGTATTATCGCTGTTGTTTTAAATACCTTTTTAAATTATTTATTGATTTTCGGTCACGCGGGCTTTCCAGAATTGGGAGTTAAAGGAGCAGCCTATGCAACGGTTATATCACGTAGCGTTGAAATGCTACTTTTATTAACTGCACTCATCAAGCTGCCAGAAACGCAAAAATTACGTGAAGTTTTCCTTAGCAAAAAACTGCGATTAACCGGGTTTACTCGTTTTTGGCATACCAGTTATCCACTTATCCTTAACGAGCTTTTTTGGTCATTAGGCTTGTTTGCTTATCAGGTCGTTTATTCACGCATGGGTAAAGAAGAGCTAGCCGCTATGAGTTTGCTCGTACCCATCGATGCTTTAGTATCTGATTTTTTTATTGGTGTAGCGATAGCTAGCGGCATCATTCTTGGGCAAACTTTAGGTGCTGGTGATAAAGAAAAAGCTTATGACATGGGATTTAAATTCATCTCTTTAGCCGCTTTTATAGGGGCTGTTATGGGAATCATTTTACTGGTTATTCAATCACCCGTGCTGAGTGTTTTTAGCGGGTTGTCCGAAACTACCTTACAACTGGCGACATCAGTGTATAGCGTTATGGCACTCACATTATGGATTAAGTTTTTTAATATGACGGCCATCATGGGTGTGTTAAGAAGTGGTGGTGATACTCGTTTTGTTTTAGTTTATGACATAGGCACGATTTGGTTAATCGGTGTGCCTACGGCTATTTTGCTCGGTTTGTTTTTACAATGGCCATTACAGTGGGTGTTTATGGCGGTGATGTTTGAAGAATTATTGAAAATGGCTATATGGCTAAGAAGAATTCGTTCAAAACGCTGGTTGAATCAATTAACAGCTTAGCTGTTAATTGATCAACAATAAACGGCTATTTTAAACCGCATTGTAATGAAGTTCCATAATGGTTTCATCGAATTCGTCTTGTTCAATCACTTGAAATCCAAAACATTCAAAAACGGTTTCATCATATCATGGCCTTCGATATAACAAATCGATACTGCATTAATATCTTTAATCTTTTTTATTTCGTCTAATACTCATTCAATCGCTTTAGTACCATATTAAGTGACCGACCAACGCTCACGAATGACTGAAACGAGTTCCTGAATATCACTCAATTGTGTGTATGGCGTCATTACGGTTAAACGCAAATAACGAACATCACCAATTAATGTGGAGCTAATATGAAATTCGCCATCGTACATTAAGCTTTCGCGAATAGTCACTTGACGATGATTAACCACTTCTAAATCTTCTAATAGTTTTTTGTTAATAAATCGAAAACACAAAATATTGCATTCAGGCTCAAAAGGGCATTCAAAGTCATGCTGTTGTTTTAAATAGTGATAAAATGCCTGGGTTTTTTCCGTTTGTGCATCAATATATTCACCGAGTTTTTTCTCACCTAACCAAGCTAATGTTAAAAATAAACGCGTTGCCATGCCTGACTTAGTACACTCCACCGTACGGGGTGCTGAATCAATACCTCGTAATTCATTACCAAACAGCAAATAGCTAGCATCTTGCTGGAAAGCTGCTTGCAAATCTTTAGCGTTTTTAAAGAGTACAGCAGCGCATAATGCTGAGACTCGCATCATTTTATGGGCATCCCACACCACTGAATCGGCTTTTTCGATTCCTTTTAATAAATACGCATAGTTATCAGACGTTAAATAACCACCACCATGACAAGCATCCACGTGCAACCACACACCAAATTGTTGGCAAATATCACCCATCGCTTCTAAATCGTCAAACAACCCCGGACCCGTAGAGCAGGCATTAGCTACCACCGCCATGACTTGATAATCTTGCTGAACGATCTGTAGTGTGTCAGCTAATTTATTCGTGTCCACACGTCCCCATGCATCACACTCCATAAATACAGCACTTTGTTCACCTAATCCCATTATCGCTAGAGTACGAACTACCGAATAATGACTACTTTGAGGGACCAAAACTTTTATGTTGCCAGGATTACCTTCACGCCACGCATTCGGCGCAATAGCAGCACGCGCTGCCAGTAAAGCTGTTAGGTTTGCCAAAGATCCGCCATGTGTTAATACACCAGCACCATGTGCTTCACCAGTAATTTGTAAGGGTTCTGGCTTCCAACCAATTTTTTTCAACATCCAGCTAATGCAAATATGTTCTAATGCTAAAACACTGGGACCCATCTCATATATCGCCGCCGGATTATTAATACTGCCATGAATAAAGTCCGCCAGAGCTGAGGGAATGGCTGGCGGCGCGACTTGGTGGCACATGTAACGCGGATGATGCAACCTAGCAGAATACTCCAGGTAATTGTTGAGCCATTCGGCCAAACGATTACCTTGCAACCCGCCTTCTGCTATCCATTTTTCAGGCTCCAATGTTTGTTGAATATGGGAAATATTTTTGACGTTGGATGCATTGATAACCTGTTGATGGGTTTTCTCAACATATTTTTGTAGTATTTCACTAATAACTTGAAAAGATTGAGAAAATTCTTTGGATTCCCAAAACGGATCATGCTCAACAACCATAGTATTTTTCCTACATTGCCACTGAATAGGCTTGATAGTAACAAGATTGTCATCACTTAGAAACGTGTAGACTTTGTTTTATACCATGATGGCTAATGCGAGATACATTGCGCAAAAAGACCTTCTTGAATACCTGTGAATACGTCATCCACACCCGCCTCGATAATTATTTTGCGTTGTGTGATGGGGTGCATGAAGGATACATGCGAGGCCATGAGCAATAAACGATGGCAATCGAATTGTTCACGGAAAAATTGATTGTGTTTGCCATCACCGTACGATGTATCGCCCACAATGGGATGGAAAATATGCTTGAGATGTCGCCGAATTTGATGCTTTCTCCCACTCTTAGGTATCGCCTTAATTAAGGAATAACGTGTGCTGGGGTATCGACCTACAGGGTAGGGTAATTCCGTAGTGGCAATTGTTTGGATATTGGTTATAGCTTCTTGAGGCGGTTTGTTTTTTTGTGCTTTTGCATCAGTCATTTTATCCAGTTTTTCTTGCAAAGGATAATCAATGCAGATGGGGTTTTCGATCCGTCCTCTGACAACAGCAAGGTAATGCTTTTCAACAGCATTGGCAGAAAATTGTTCCGTCATTAAACGTGCAATGTCAGAACTTAAAGCAAACAAGAGTATACCGGATGTGGGTTTATCTAAACGGTGTAACGTGTAAACCCGTTGGCCAATCTGATCTCTCACGATTTGTACAGCAAACTGTGTTTCATGACGATCAATTTCACTACGGTGAACTAATAAACCTGATGGCTTATGTACAGCTACCAAGTGTTCATCCTGATAAAGAATTTGGATCGACATAGATATCCTGCCTGTTTTTACAAGGACTCAACATTATACCGAACGCTATTTTATAACGAAAGCTACCACAAGAAAATAAGCGATTATTTTAGCTTGTGATAGCTGCATTAATTGTACAAAGGATCTAACTTAAGGATAACTCACTTATCTAAAACGTATAACGCAGCTCCGCATAATAAAAGCGCCCGTCAAAACCAAACGGTGATGTGGTTGGATACTGTGCTCCAGCAATGAGTGCGTAAGGGTTTTCATCCGGATATTCATTGAGAAGGTTTTGTGCACCCACTTTGACGATCCAATTGTATGTCACATCATAGGCAAACTCAGTATCAATCGTTATGGCACTACTCGCTTCGATAGGTAAACTGCCATCATCCAGATGTGCTTCATACCAACTACCATAATAATTGAAGCGCAATAATGCTTGCCAAAAGTCTTGCGCATGATTCACCGTAAAAGTACCACGAGATTTAGGTAAACCATCTTCAATTTGACGGATACGGGTATCACTAATGATACTAGGATCAAAATTATCGACGGAAGTTTCTGTCCAGTTTGCCGCCAAATTAAAATTAGTAGCGCCGCCCCACAAATCAACACCATAACTGAGTACAAAATCAACGCCTTGCGTAGTGGTATCAAAATCATTGGTGAAATAGGTAATACTGGTAAAACTCGCCGCATCTTGAATACCTAAATCCAACAAAACTTGAATATCGGCGTCAGTTAATTCAAGCTGATCGGTTTGCGCAATACGATCGGTGACTTCAATATTGAAATAATCAATCGTCACAAAGACATCACCAATTTCTCCAACAAAACCCGCTGTAAAAGAAGTCGATTCTTCCGGTTGTAACTCAGAAGCGCCTTTTTGAATGGCAATAGGATTAGAAGGTGGTAAAGTCGCTTGATCCGTTAACTGGCCATTGGTAAATTGAGTTGTTACATTTCTCACATTAGCCTGTCCAACCGTCGGTGCCCGAAAGCCGGTGCTTACCGAACTCCGAAAAGCGACAGGATCACTAAATTGCCAACGTGCTATAAATTTACCATCCAGCGTCGTACCAAAATCTTCATAATAATCTTCAAATCTTACTGCCGTACCTAATAATAAGGTTGGCGTTACATAAGTTTCAACATCGACATAAGCGGCATAACTTCTACGATCAAAAGTACCGGCATCTTCGGGTTTAAATCCAGGAAAACCATTAGAGCCCACACTAAAACCTTGCTCAACTAACTGACCAATTTCAAAAGACTCTGCATCGCCATTAATGATTTGGAAACTTTCTTCTTTGGCTTCTAAGCCACCCGCTACACGCAACTCGCCATCAAACGCTTTGACATCAAACGCTTTGACTAAATCAAAGTTAATATATTTTTCAGTTTGGATATAAGTACCAGGACTGAAGGATGTCGGCGAGTCTGGTCCTAAAGAGGCGTTAACGGTATTCGTGATCAAAAATTCTACTTCGTTTTGTCCGTAATAGGCACTCACATCATAACCAATTCCGTAATCAAATTCGCCTTTGGTGCCTGCAGCTAAAGAGACATCGGTAACCGTACCACCAAATCGTGGGGTAAAGCCGCCTGGATACAATTCATTAAACACAAAACAATTCGGATCATTACTGACTTGTGCTAACAAGGTCTCATCGGGCACATTATTAATAACAGGAATAGCCGGACAATTTCCAGATTTATCATCGGTCAAATCCCCAACCAGAAGTAAGGAAGTGACTTCTTCGAGTTTTGGGTAATCTTCACCAAGCTCTGCTTTAATTGCTTCACTATCTGTGATACCAAAAACACCACTTCGCGTATTGGGGTTACGATAATAGAATCCACCATCAACGGTTCTTTCCGCGACATTACCAAATAGATAAATTTCTTGATCCGCATTCAATTCTAAACCGGAATTAAGCCATAAACTAAAGTCTTCTTTGATTTCAGGTTGGCCCCAAATTTGTGCAGGCGTACTAACAAAAGCATTCCCAGACTCGATTAAATCCGTAGCGTCGCCTCGTTGTACACTACGATCAGTTGGGTCAGAAGACTTGTATTCATAAGTAAAATTTAAAAAGCCATTTTCTGTGAGAGGCATTCCAGCATTACCCGAGAAACGAGTTGAAGCCCCATCACCTGTCACTTCGCTGCTAATACTATCATCAGAGTATTGCCCATATCGAGCTTCAATGGTGCCGCCGGAATTATCATTTTTTAACTCAAAGTTAATCACGCCCGCAATCGCATCAGATCCGTATTGAGCGGCTGCACCATCACGTAGCACTTCAACTTGGCGCAATGCCATCGCAGGGAAAACACCAACATCGGGACCGTGTGAACCATCCGAAAGCCCACCACCTAAAAATGTGATGATGGCTGAACGATGACGACGTTTTCCGTTCACCAACACCAAAGTATTGTCCGGTGGTAATCCTCGCAAATTCGCTGGGCGCACTAGTGTTGCGGCATCTGAAATGGGTTGAGTATTGACATTATAAGAAGGCACCACACTACTTAAAATTGAATTTAAATCGCTCGATGCATTATTTTCAAATTCTTCACCCGTGATAACATCGACTGGAACCGGTGATTCAGTGATAGAACGCGGAGCAGAACGCGAACCAACAACGACAATTTTTTCTGTTTCATCGTATTCGTCGTCAGACTCATTTTGGTCCTGTGCAAATGTTTTTGTTCCACATAACGCACAAGCAATACTCATGGCTAACGCATGCCACTTAAATCGTTTATTCATTGTTAATAGCCCCTTATAATGTTTTACTCTTATTGTATTAATACTGCTTAATTACACACCAAACGTCATTTTTTTTAATCTTTTTAACATGTTGGCTAAGGATAAAAAACCTGTTTTTAGAACAATAAAAAAAACTTTTATAAAAATAAAACTTAAGGATGACAGATAACAACAACATTGTTTTTTAGGATTAGTTATTTAGTAAAATACAGACATCATAAACTAAGAAAAAAACACTAGTTGCTTTT
>JBCCZV010000141.1:0-8890 GCA_039187085.1 Pseudomonadota bacterium | reverse complement strand
GCTATTAAAAGTGATTTTCATTTTAAATCTTGCTTGGGCTGTGTCGATGCTATGCGCTTACAGTTGCACTGGTTGGAGTCACCACTAACGTTAATGGGTACTTTAGATATTGTAAAAGAGTATGAATCTCAAGAAATCGTGCCTTTACAAGTGACAGAAATGGATTGGTTGACACAAATTCCTAATCGCTATTGGTTCAATCGTGAACTCGATAGTCTATTATCAAACACAAAAAACAATGAGAAACATGCCTTACTTTATATTAATTTAGATAACTTTAAACAAGTTAATGAAATGTTTGGCCATACAACAGGTGATGAAATTTTAAAAAATGTTGTAATTCGTTTAAAAGAAGCATTGATGGAAAAAAATGTTGTTTCTCGTTTGGGTGGGGATGAATTTGTTATCTTTTTAAAAAACATTTCTAGTGAAAATGAAGCAGCGCAAAGTGCGCTTAATGTTTTAGCTTTGTTTGAAAAGCCTTTTTATTACAATGACATTGAAGTAATGATCACACCCAGTATGGGGTTGGCATTTTATCCTGATCTGGCCATGAATAAAGATGACCTCTTATGTCAAGCGAATATGGCCATGACGCATGCTAAAAAGCATGGTAGGAATAATTTTCAATTTTACAACCCAGTGATGAAGCAACAAACACAAGTACGTGCGCAAATTGAAAAGGAATTAAGAAAAGCGTTAATCAATAAAGAATTCAACGTTTACTATCAACCCAAAATACATGTTTATTCTGGAAATATTGTAGGTATGGAGGCTTTAATACGTTGGGATAGTCCAACTCGAGGTCTGATTTATCCTAAAGATTTTATTCCTGTTGCAGAAGAAACGGGACTGATTCAATCGATAACCGATTATGTTATGCTGCAAGCTTGCCAAGATACCAAGCGTTGGGTGGATACGAAAAATTTTGATGGCATGATAGCAGTTAATATTTCTGCTAAACAGTTTTATCAAATGGACTTAACGAGCCGTATTGAAGGCATACTTGATGAAACGCAGCTTTCTCCTCGTTATTTAGAACTAGAAATTACTGAAAGCGCTGTCGTACAGGATGTGGAGAGTGCAGTAACCATTATGAGTCAATTAAGAAAACAAGGTATTCATTTAACCATTGATGATTTTGGCACGGGATATTCCTCTTTAAGTTATTTGAAGCGTTTTCCCCTCAATGCGATGAAACTTGACATGAGTTTTATACGAGATATTTCTGCGTCAACCAGTGGACGTAATATCGTCAGTGCCATTATTAATATGGCGCATCTTTTAGGGTTAAGTGTTGTGGCAGAGGGCGTTGAAACAGAAGAACAACGCTCAATTTTATCAGCCTTACATTGTGATATTATGCAAGGCTATTTTCATAGCGAAGCGCTTTGTGCTGAAGATTTCGAAAAATTATTAATGTCCGAAAAAGAGTTACTCAAAACGGGATGACGGAACTTGAGCGCAAGGTACATGTTTTGAGCTGTTCAATAAATTGAGATGGCTATCATCAAAAAAAATGTGTGCACGAAAAGCTCTTAAAATCTCCGTTTTTGGAATACCTCCCAGAAAGAAGACTTCATCTACACGTACTCCCCAAACACGTAAGGTGCGGATCACTCTTTCGTGAGCCGGGCTGTTTCGAGCGGTAACCAGTGCTGTTCGAATCGGTGAAGGCTCTGAGTGAATATTGGATTGCAGAAAAGAAAGTGTTTTAAGCAATTTAGCAAAAGGTCCATCAGGTAGAGGTTGGCTTGCGTTGCGTTCTTCATGTTTCAAAAAAGCAGCCAGTCCTTCTTGCTGATAAATATTTTCTGACTCTTCTGAAAAAATTACGGCATCACCGTCAAAAGCGATGCGTAATTGTTCGGATGAAGGATTAAAAGAAGCTTTTGGAGGTTCGTAAATGAAAGCTGCTGCAACACCGGCATTAACCGCGGCAACAACATCTGAACGTGTTGCAGAAAGATAAAGATCTACCCCATAAGCTTCTAAATAAGGCACGAGAGATTCACCACTAGTCAAAGCCGCTCTTGTGATATCCAACTCATGATGCTTTATCGAATTAAAAATACGTAAACTTGTGTCAGCATTATTCTTCGACATAAGGACAACCTCAGATTTATTGTTATTCGGTAAAAACTCATTGAGTTTTAAAATGGCTTTAACCAGAGGAAAACCTGCTCCAACATCTAAGATCGAATCTTCATGTTTAATTTGATATTGGGTGTAAGCCTCCAACCCCTCTGCCTTATAAAGATCATCTTCCTTTTTTAAATCGAACAGAGCTCGACTCGAAATACCAATGACTAAAGGGCTATTTAATGCTTGATTCATAATAACTTCTTTACCTACTTTCCTTAAACAACTCTCATAAGATAATACATAAACTCAAAAGCGCAAAAAGCTTGAGAGCCATATCGTGATTTGGGGTTTCAAAGCATTCACATCAATGAATTAAAACAGAGTTAGCATACAGTATTTGATCCTTGTCACAGCAGCAGCGTCAACCTGTGAGGGTTTGTCAGTATTTAATGAGAGTTGTTCTGTTTTTTGTCTGCCAGTTGGCAAATTACCTATTGTACTAACCAAGCGTAATGTTTAACATTCATCACGTAACTCGTTGTAGTGGCGAGTTACTCTCAAAGAGAATCCAACATATATTCCCAGCGGCAGTATGTCTGCCGTCTTTTTTCTCCATGACGTTTGCTTTTGTCTTTCGCTATGTGACTAATCACTGGTAAAGTGTTTTACTTTTTGAACACAAAGTAACTAAGCTTGTAAAAACAATAAAAATTCTCCATGATGCTATAAAACTCCCTTTGCTTTCAAAACGTAAGCGTGATCGGTAGTCGTTCATGCAACGCATAGAGTACTAGCCAACTTTACAACTAAGCTAAGTTAACATTCATTTATGGAGGAAACCTACCATTGTCTTCATCTCAAGTTATCGGCTCAGCCGCTATTTTTGCGGCTTTAGCGGTTATTTTGGGCGCTTTCGCAGCCCATGGTCTTAAACATAAGCTGGATGCTTATAGTTTAGCTGTTTGGCAAACGGGCGTTACTTATCATTTTTTCCATGCTTTCGCTTTACTGGCTGTAGGAATACTTATGAAACAAACAGCACAAGGAACCATCAGCCATTGGGTGATTTGGGCTTTTATCGCCGGTATTTTACTCTTTTCAGGCTCGCTTTATCTCCTGGCGATCACAGGTGTCAAAAAGCTAGGGGCTATTACACCGATTGGAGGTATGGCATTTATCGTGGGATGGTTGCTACTGGCTTGGAATATGTTTCGTGAGACTTAAATTGTGGTAAACTCATTAAACTTAACTGTAATCTATTAACAATTGGCATCAATAAAAAAGGTATGCTATTGGATATCATTTAAAATCTGAGTGGTATCCATTGGGTCGTTAGGACATAGAGAGTAAAAAATGTCAGAAATAAAAAGTGTTTATAAAATTTTATTTTTAAGTCACGGGCAAATTTATGAGGTGTATGCCAGAAATGTGCATCAAAGCAACATGATGGCTTTCATTGAAGTCGAAGAGTTTATCTTTGGCGAAAAAGCACAATTGGTGGTAGACCCTTCAGAGGAAAAACTAAAAGCAGAATTTGAAGGCGTTAAGCGTAGTTATATTCCTATGCATTCCATTTTACGCATTGATGAAGTCGATAAAGAAGGTGTTGCAAAAATCACAGACTCTAAAGGCGAAAACGTTGCTATGTTTCCTGTTCCTACCTACCCACCTAAAAAATAACCCTTATGGAGCCGAAACATTTAGGTAAAACTTCAAGTTACATGAGTGAATATGCGCCAGACCTCTTAGAAGCTATTCCTCGGGAAGTAAAGCGTCAAGAGATAGGGCTAGCCGAAACTAACTTGCCCTTTTTTGGGCACGACTGGTGGAATGGCTATGAAGTTTCCTGGCTAAACACGAAAGGTAAACCGCAAGTTGCTATTTTAGTGTGTCGTATCCCTTTTGACTCTCCTAACCTTATTGAGTCTAAATCTTTTAAACTCTATCTCAATAGTTTTAATCAAAGCCGGTTTCATGATCAAGAAGAAGTGTTGAATCTTATGCAACAAGATTTATCGGCAATAGCAGGTAAGCCGGTAGAACTTCACTTTCAATCCTTGAACGAGATGCAATTGGCTATGATGCCTGGGGAATGTATTGATGAACTCGATGTTGAAATACAGTCTTATCATTATACGCCACAATGTTTAAGTCGTGATGAACAAAGCCTAACAGAAGAAACCTTTCATAGTCATTTACTCAAAAGTAACTGTTTAATTACTGAACAGCCTGATTGGGCGTCATTGGTTGTAGCCTACAAAGGTCCGTCGATAGATAAAGCGGCTTTTCTACAATACCTCATATCATTTCGCCAACATAATGAATTTCACGAGCAATGTGTGGAAAGAATTTTTGTTGATACGATGAAATATTGTCAACCCGAAAAACTTGCCGTTTACGCCAGATATACGCGCCGTGGTGGGTTAGATATTAATCCATTGCGTACTAATTTTATGGTCGATTGGGATAACTGGCGATTATCGCGACAATAATGAGTAGAAGCGTTTTTCACGATTAACATCATGAAAAAACCGAGTATTTCAGTTGAAATACTCGGTTTTGGTAGCTACAGAAGTTTATCTCGATTGGAGATCCACTAAGGGGTATCCGTTGCGTAAGCGCTGTTATCAGATTTGGTATTTTCAGGCTTGTCGGCTGCTTTTTCCCAAGATTTAGTAAAGAAACTCAATGCCCAAACCACAATGCCACTACCAATAATGAAAATACTGATTTGCTTGAAAAGATCAGGCATTGACTCAACATTTTCAGGATCAAAATTACCAGCCACGAGTCCAGCAATGATATTACCCATTGAATAAGTGAGTACGAATACGCCCATCATTTGACCGGCAAAACGACGAGGCGATAAACGACTCACCGCACTCAAAGCAACAGGGCTCAAACAAAGTTCACCAACGGTATGTAAAAAGTAGGTGGCGACTAAAAAGTAAGGTGCAGCTTTTAAACCACTGGCAGCGATTTGTGCAGCGAAGAACATGACAATAAAACCAGAACCCATGATGATCAGTCCGAGCGCACATTTAACACCATAAGTTGGTGTAATCATACGTTTAGCGAGATTAATCCATAAGGCGGCGATAAAAGGTGAAAGCGTGATAATGAAAACAGAATTAGCACTTTGGAACCAAGCGGTGGGAATTTCCCAACCAAATACCATTCTTTCTGTGTAATCCTGAGCAAATAGGTTTAATGAAGAACCCGCTTGCTCAAAACCAGACCAGAAGAAAACTGAAGCAACACAAACCAAAAATAAGGCACCCAGGCTTTTCATTTCGTCTCTGTTTAGCTTGCCAAATACGAGAATAGCAATGTAATAACCACAGAAGAGAACAGCGATAGCACCAGCTGTCCATTGCGCGATAATGGTTGGATTAAAGCTTAAAACGTCAGCCATGATTAAATAAGTAATCATCGCAGTGGCTGCTAAAAAGACAAAAATCGCTGACCATGTCATTTTTTGTGCGCCAGCGCTCAGAGGAGAGGTTGGCTCGGCACTCACACCATTTAATTTGTCACGCGTTAAGTGGAATTGTACTAAACCTAAGAACATACCAACTGCTGCGGCACCAAAGGCATAATGCCAGCCAGCCTGTACTTGAAGAACCCCACATACTATGTATCCGATAACGGAGCCGATGTTAATCCCCATGTAATAAAGAATGTATCCACTGTCTTGTCGCTGATCGCCTGGCTCGTAAAGTTGGCCCACGAGTGCTGAAATATTCGGTTTTAATAATCCTGTGCCCAAAACAACAAGAATGAGTCCGATAAAGAAGGTGGCATCACTGGGAATGGCCAAAACAATATGCCCACACATAATAATAATGCCGCCATACCATACGGCTTTTTGTCCACCCATGAGTCGGTCAGCGAGCCATCCGCCGGGTAATCCCATGAAATAAACAGCACCCGTATATAAGCCATAGATAGCTGAAGCAGAAGCGACAGTCAGTGCAAGACCGCCTTCTTCAAGGGTTGCAGTCATAAAAAGAATCAGAAGTGCACGCATGCCGTAGTAACTCATGCGTTCCCACATTTCTGTAAAGAACAGGGTTTGTAACCCTTTGGGATGCCCAAAAAATCCCGTATCTCGGTTGATATCTGTCATTCTAATTCACCAATTTGAAATGAAAATTTGGCCCTGTAAGTGTCGTTCATCGGAATGTACGACAAGGCTTCTGAGTTGGCTAAACGCTTTAGTTTACTGAAACTGGCTATCGGTTCAAGCAAATCTCCGTATTAAAAGCGAATTATCATCGCCTTAAATTTGAGCTATCTAAAGCTTTAAGTCTCAGAGTTCTAAGCTCTATAATGCTATCTCAACAATAAATGCAGCAAAAATAACACATCGAAGGAGTTTACTATGGTCTTCAAAGCGTATCGCGTATTTGAAACAGATGGCGAAATTACCAGTCATTTAAGCATGTTAGAACTGAATGACTTATCACCAGGCGATGTTGTGATACGGGTTGAATACAGTAGCATCAATTACAAAGACGCACTTGCAGCAACGGGACGAGGTAAAATTATGCGCCAATTACCCCTTAATGCGGGTATTGATTGCGCGGGTGTTGTTGAGAGTTCAAGCTCGGACCTTTTCAAAAAAGGTGATCGAGTTCTCGTCAATGGTGCTGGAATGGGCGAGGTTTTTGATGGTGGGCTTGCGCAATTGGTTCGCGTAAACGCTGATCTAGTGGTGCCACTACCACCCGAGATGAGTAGTTTTGATGCCATGGCAATCGGTACCGCGGGCTTTACAGCCGCTTTATGTATTCACCGAATGCGTGCCAATGGTCAGGAAAGAGACATGGGCCCCATTGCGGTAACGGGTGCGAGTGGGGGAGTGGGGAGTGTGGCTATCTGTTTATTAGCCAAGATGGGCTTCGAAGTGGTGGCCATTTCAGGACGAGAAGAACATCACGCCTATTTAAAAGACTTGGGAGCTGCAACAGTGACCAAGGTCGAAGACTTGAACTTGGGCACAAAACCTCTTGAAAAGACCCGTTTTGGTGGTGTTATCGACAACACGGGCGGTGAAGTGTTAAGTCAGTTGTTCGCCCATACCGAACTTTGGGGGAATATCGCTTGTGTGGGTATGGCGGCTAGTCCGAAATTACAAGCTAGCGTTTTTCCTCTGATTTTAAGGGGGGTTAGCCTGTTAGGTATCAGTTCAGCCAATTGTCCAATGCCTTTGAGAAAACAGATTTGGCAATCCTTGGGTAAGGAGTACCCGGCTGGCTTAGCAGAAAAAATCGTTGAAAAAACAGTGCCTTTAACACAAATCGGTCCATGTTTTACTGAAATTCTGGATAGGCAGCATCGTGGGCGCTTGGTAGTGGATTGTCAGCAATAATCCGTGTTTTTTCGAGTAGCAAAGACTTTCGGGTTGGAAAAACTTTGCTACAATACACGCTCGATAAAATTGGTGAAGTAATTAGATGACCAATAACACTAGGTAAGTGAGCGACTTCGAAAATTTTTACTGGAGAAATAAGAGTTTATGCAAGTGCATTTAAGCGCATTGGGTTGCCGTCTTAACGAAGCAGAAATTCAAACTTGGGGTCAAGAGTTTGGACATCATGGTTGGCAAATGACCCGCAAACCTGAAACCGCGGATTTAATCGTGATTAATACCTGTGCCGTAACCGGCGAGGCTGCGCGAAAATCACGTCAGCATATACGAAAATTTCATCGCAGCAACCCCAAGGCCAAACTGATTGTGACGGGCTGTTATGCGTCTTTAGAGCAACAGCAAGCTGAGGAGTTATTGGGCGTTGATTTAATTGTGCCTAATCAACAAAAAGACCAACTAGTGACTCAGGTGTTAGAGTCTTTAGATTTAACCAGTATGCCGACCATGGCCACAGAGCCTGACGAAACCGCTTTATTTCCCAGGGGACGCGATCGCGCTTTTATTAAAATTCAAGACGGTTGTCGATATCGATGTACCTATTGCATTGTCACGGTTGCTCGCGGTGAAGAGCGTAGTCGTACGCTCGAAGATATCGCACAAGAAGTCAAGTCTCACGTCAGCCGTGGTATACAAGAAATTGTCTTGGCGGGTGTGCACGTCGGCGGATACGGTAGCGATTTGGATGTGTCTTTACATGATTTAGTCGTTTATCTTTTAGAAAACACATCAGTGCCACGTATACGTTTTGCTTCGGTAGAGCCGTGGGATTTACCGCCCAATTTTTTTGAATTGTTCAAAAATCCGCGTGTCATGCCACATATGCATCTTCCCATACAAAGCGGTAGCGATAGTGTATTAAGACGCATGTCGAGACGGTGTAAAACCACTGAATTTGCCGAGCTGATTCGTTTGGCCAAAGAGCAAGTGCCAAGCTTTAATGTCACTACTGACTTAATTGTGGGTTTTCCTGGTGAAACGGAAGAAGAATGGCAACAAACATTAGAGTTTGTTAAAGGCATGCCGTTTGGGCATATGCATATTTTTAGTTTTTCGCCACGCGAAGGCACAAAGGCAGCAAGGCTTCCCAATCAGTTAGATAAAAATCTCAAAAAACAACGCAGCCAACAATTACATGCATTAGCGCATAATATCAAAAATACGATTTTGCAAAATATGGTTGGGCAACGCGTTGAAGTGTTATGGGAGTCCGATTTTGATGAAATCGATGGCAAAGTAAATCGATTTTATGGGCATACAGAAAACTTCCATAAAATTGCCATCGACCTACCGATTAATGGCCCTAAGATTCAAGGCCAAGTCGCTGTTTGCGAAGTCGCGTCTGTGATGGATGAAAGAGTCTTGTTAATGGCG
>JBCCZV010000140.1:0-9018 GCA_039187085.1 Pseudomonadota bacterium | reverse complement strand
ATTTAGATAATGTTTCATGGGAATTTCTCGTTTTTATTGGTCATCGTTATTGATTTCCAATTTTTTATGATGTTTTTTACTAACCCTTCTTGGGGATCCAAGATATTGAATCCTATTTATGACGGCTTAATGACAATCCGCCGACTCTACTGTGACACATTGCAAAATTATTTCAATTCATTACATAATATTTTAAAAGAAACAAAAAATGGGCTGCTTTTTATTCAATTCACGCGGTAGTTTTAATAGAGATTAAATAAGGAACAATTTTTACAACTAGAGTTGGGAATTAATCTAGGCGAATCTTCCATTGATTACCAAAAGACTCGCAGCTATCGATTAATTCTTGAGACAAGACTCTCAATATTCTAAATTTAAAATGTGAGTAAAAATATGGTTTTCATAAAAATCTATACGTATTTTTAGTGAATACCATTGAAATAAATTTATTTATATTAATCATCGACACGGAGCGTAAGATGGCAACTTCAACCAACTCTATGCGTTATGAGCATGTTGATTTTAACGATTATCAATCACAACCAACATTGCAATCTTCAAAACGTGAAAACTCTTCGTACCGTTCTCAATTCCGCACCGATAGAATTTTCACTGTGGGTCACGAATGGTATTTTTCGACCAGAGAAGGGATCAATTTCGGCCCCTACGACAATAAAAAAATGGCTCATAAAGCGTTAAGTACATTTTTATCAATCGTAAAGTAACACTCTAAGCTTAAGCTTGAGATAGCCCTTAAAGCAGGCTTCTGATTTTGAAAGCTCTAAGAGAAGTGATAGCCATACAACTCGACGGCTTTATACGCTATTTTTTTAATTCAGGTGTTTTTTATAAAACTTGTCTATCATCGGTAAAGCTTCCACCATGTGTGGAAACTGATGATGGCCATTTTCAAACACTCTGACCTCTGCTTTATGACCAAAAGCGTCTATAGCCTCTTTATAATTCAAAACTTCATCTTCTTTATCTAATAACATCAAAAGAGGCTGACTGAAATCCTCTGGCTCAACTCTTAGACTGCTGAGGCTGTTGCAATCTTCTCGTGTCCAGTCGTAGTTTTCTTGTGTGACATAGTTAGTCCAATTACCCACAGCCTGCTGCAAAGTGACGAAGGGTTGAATACTCGGGTTAATTAAGACCACAACAGCATTAAATTCTTGAGCTAAATGCAGTGCGTAAAATCCCCCCAAAGATGAACCAATCAATAAAGGCCTAGGGTTATCAAGCACTTTAGAGCTAACCTTCTCCCTCAAAAACGCGATAGCCTTCACAGGTTGATAAGGCTGATCATAACGAAATACAGAAAATTTTTTGTGAAAATACGTGTCGACTTGTTGTGCTTTGGTGCCTGCAGCACCTGTATTAAAACCATGGAAGTAAAAAATCATTGATGACCCTGTGTTATTTAATAAAAACAGACACTTACTGCTCATAAAGTAGGCTTTTTTTTATCTATTTTAACACTTGCGTCGCTTTTTGTTAGTTCCTTCGCAATAGCAACGAGAAAGCTTACCTTCTCCAAGAATATATAACTTCGTAATATATATCGACAGACTTAATACGATTAATGTTGAGTAACGAATGATGAGTAATAGCAGTTTTAATGTATGGGTAGCCACCTTACATATCAAAGTTGACGATAAAATTAAGTGAGGAGATATCATGAAAACAACACCGATAAAAGAATATCCAATACAATTGCTCACTCCTCATTTACAACGCATTCCTTTTTTTAAAGAGCTTATGGAAAATGCTCCAGAGCAATACGACACCCTATTACATTATTCCTACCTCACAGAGCCAGAGAAGGATGAAGTGATCATTTCTAAGGGTGAGCGCGATCCTTGGATGTATTTTGTATTGAAAGGCAAATTGGTCGTTTATCCTGAATCAACACTGTCACCACATCAATCCGTTAATTATATTCTACCTGGTGAGATAGTCGGTGCTTTAGCACTAATCAAGAATGAACCTCGAGGCGCAACCGTTACTAATGATTCAAGTTCACGCTCAACTATGTTGCTAGGTATACACTTTTCAGCGTTTGGCGAATTAACCAATTTCCGTCAACTCAATATGCGAACCAAACTCGAGCTGTTGAAAATGGTCACCGATCACACACGCTGGAAGATAGAACAGTACCGTTCAATGTTTCCTACTAACCCTCTCGGTAAAAGGTTGAACAGTTTGGATATTTTTCGAGGCAAGAAAAACTCTATCGCCGAACTTCGTTCTTTACATCATGAAGCTCGGCAACTGGGCGAAATGCTTGCAGAATGGAATACAGCGTTTCAATATACGCGAAAATACCAAAATGATGGAAGTTTAAGCGCAAAACTCTACTAGTTAAACTAGCTAGTTTAGAAGCCTTAAAACGACTTCTGGGTTTGTTGTTGCTTGTGCCTGTAAAGCCGATTCCGCTTGCTGCTCAATGCTACTTCGTGTTTGCTCTGAGTCTCTCACTGCTTGAGATTCTACCGTTGCAGCTGCGACTGAATTATTTCTGTTAATCGTCGAAACATTGTCATTTTCTGATGGGCTATTTGCAACGGCATTAGCGCTGTTTGACGGATCAGTGTTCTGAAGATTATCGGCGTTTTGTGACTCCTGGTCAGAAACCCTTGCCGTGCTCGGTTGTTGATTTCCTTGCTGATTAGCAGCCTGTGCTTGGTTTGCCGTCTCATCTTGCAATTGTGCTGAAGTGACTTCTTGTTCCGCTAATTGCTGCTGAGTCACTTCATCATTGCGTTCAATACGCTCTGCTTGCTGTGAAAAGCTTTGCTCTATTCTTTGGTTATCTCTTTCTCCGTTATTATTATTGGCTGTATCATCTTGCTGTAAATTACGACTTGCAGCACTTTCATCGGCAGGGTCTACAGGTCTCGTGGTAGTTTGTTCTACTGGCTGTAAAAAGTTCTGTTGAAGTGTTGCATTAGCTTGATTAGGGTTTTGCGTTGCCGCTGTTGAATCAATTGTCATAATTGAACTCCTTTTAGAACAAGTATTTATGTTCTAGGGAATATCTCATCAATGATATATTCATAGTATTTTCGTAGAATAGCACAAACTGTTTATTTTTTATACGCCTTATGGAAGGATTTTATCCGATTTAGTCCTTCTTCAAAAACCTTTTCATCTACAGAAATGACAAATCTGCAATAGTCCTTTAAGCCCGTCCATTTATCTGAATTAATAGAAACATTGACCTTTTGAAAAAGTTGTTCCGTTATTGTTTCAGCATTAATATTTTTATTCTCATTTAGATATAAGGTTGGCCTTGCCACTAAAAATAACCCACCCTGAGGTTCAATCACAGACCACCCGCATTCCGCGAGTACTTGCGTCAATCGCTTAGCTCTGTCATTTAAACATTGTTTTTGTTTTTGTAGACTTGCCAGCATCGAGGCCTCTTCTTTCAAAATAGCTTGTAGCGTTTGCATCACAGCAAATTTCAGAGTGTGGTGAGGTGAAGAGCCTGACAATGATTGCCATTGCAGTCGATATTGTCTGACTGGACAATAACCAAAACCAAAACGTAAACCACCAGCAGCAAATTCTTTGGATAAACCACCCAAGATGAAAGGCACACACTTTATGTTGTTTTGAATAAAGAGAGATTGAAGATCCGTCACTCTTTCATTCTCAAACATTAGACCACTAAAAATAGTATCACATACGACAGCTGCAGCTTGTTGTTGGCAAATAGTCAGAAGAGATTTTAAATTCTCCGCGCTATATACCATCCCCGTCGGATTATTAATTGGAACATTCAAAAAAACACAAGCATTATCTATTTTGTCTAGTGTTTGTTTCAATATTTCTGGTGTTAACATAAAATTATCAGCTGGTGATGTAGTAATCCATGTAACTTCAACACCAACCGCTAATGCCGTTGCGACAAAATAACCATAGCTACCTTGCGGTAGACACAAACACCAATCATTCTCTTTAAGAATATGCATTAACCCATAAAAAAGTGATGATACACCCTGAGTAAAGAATAGTTGTCGCTGCTCAATACGAAATTCAAATCGTTGGAACCATAACGCACTAATCACCGAATTGAGATCATGGGAATCTGTCACCAAAGTGTTTCTCGCAAAACTTTCGAATAATGCATTTTTGAAAGTTGGTGGTGATTCTAATTCATTTTCACCATAATCCAAACGGATAGACTCTTTGTCAAAAGGCAATAAGTTACCTTGAATTGAAGGATGCCTAAAAGCTTTAGCAACGTTTGTATTCAATGACCAAAGCAAATTGTTATGTTTCTCAACTTTAGTTGTTTTTTTTAACTCATCAATAGGTCGATGGAAAAACAATAATTCTCGAAGTATATGTGCATAGTAAAGTTGAGTGATGTAAGGTGCTCGGCTATACGTTAATTCCGCATAATTTTCAAGTATTTTTCGTAAAGGCTCTTGTCGACAACATAAAAAAGCCAGATGTAAATCATCATAAGCTTGGTTTTTTATCAATCCACATAATAGGAACACATGACTTGGCCATTCTTTTGACAATACTTCAAAAGTACCTGAAATTTTTGGTGCACTGCTCATCTCAAAACCGCTAGAAATATCTAGAATCAAAGGAATTGATGCGCCAGCTGTAACATCAATAAGACGTTGTATAGTGTCAGGGCTATAACTCTCAAAAGATTCAACTTGTGTAAGAACCAGATTAGGCTTGAGTGTTTGTATGAGTTCTATGGTAAGATCAATACGTGGGGGAGCCTCTATGACTTCTGATTTTGAAAACGATGATTTTTTTGAACTTGAAGCAAAATATTTGATATACAAATCAGAGTGAACAAGAATTAAATCTATAGAAAAACAAGAAATCAAATTGTGGATAATATCCTTTCGAGTCGGGGCTACTAAGATTTCATTAGTATCTACTGGTACTTGATAATAACTGCGAAAAAATCGACTGAGCAAAACTCTTAATTCTTTAACACCTTGTGTCATTGCATAAGGAAATTGCGGTAATTGGGAAAATCTTTGACAAATATCTGCTAGAAAAGAAAGTCGCTCTTCCATAACGGCTTCAGACCGTCCAGTCAAATCAATCAATTTTTTTAAGTTTTCATTACCTTCTTGCTGTAAAAAAGTGAATATTTTCTGTGTCCACGTAGGATATTTCATCACCGCTTCATACACAATAACGCTGTGATAAATCTTGCCACCTTTTTTTGCATAAGAATAAGCTGTTTTCGCATTGACAGGAACGTCAGAACTTGGCGACATATAAAACTCAAACCGATGTTCAATTTGTTCTTCCACTTCTACCAGCCGAAGAATATCTGTATCAGCCGCTTGTTCCACTTTGGTAGACCAAATTGATTTTACTTGAAAGCCACGCCGTTCTAACAAGTTTTCTAAAATTTTTCTACTCGGCCTTCCGCCTAAATTTAAAACGATTTTACCTGTAGGGCGAATAACAGCTATAGATTCTTCAACTGCTTTAGCAATAAGCCCTAAACCGAATTCATCTTCGATGTAACCTTGTTCTTCATAGTAATTACTTAAAGAATACAAAAACTCATCATTTTGTTGCCCTATTTTGTTATTAGGCTGTTGCAGCATATCAACACGAGGGCGCAATACTTGCGGAATACAACCAATAATACGGTCAACAACCCATTGGCGTTCTTTAATCGCACTTAATACATCGGATTCTAAAAACTCAACGCGGTCTGACAAGAGCATCCCTTGTTGGTCATAAACAAAATGGCCATTCTCATCAATAGCATTAAGCCATAAATTTAATTTTGCTGCAGTAACTGCCTTGGGATTAATATCCAAACCAATAATTTTAGCTGGTTTAAATTCCAGGGCAATTGCTAAGGTTATCCAGCCATTGCCGCATCCGATTTCAACAAGATTTTTATCGGTAAACTCATCGGCATGATATCGACTCAAACCTTCATAAAAAGTAAACGACCAATCTTCTGGCGTATAAGTGCTGGGAAAATTGATTAAACGTAACCTTTTCATAGAAGAAGACATAATAGGTTGTTCGACACAATCAAAATGTAGCGATTCTTTCTCTAATGGGGATAGTTGCATCCATTCCATCCAGATGTGATTTAACCATTCAACCGTTTCTTTTTTACTTTGTTGGTTCTGTTCAATCTTGGTTAATAGCACTTCAAATTGGTTAAAAGTTTTAGCACTTGAAGCTTTACAATTTTCAAAAAACGTATCAATTTTTTCCATTTTTCATACCTTAATTAAACATTTTATAAAAAGACTTCGTATCTGTGCCTTTCGCGCAAATTTTTTACGATACTTAAAAATCTTGAATCTGTCGGCCTCTTTACTAAAAAATCACACGTGAAGACTGATAACAAATAATGCATCGCACCATTCCTATCTTTACAATCTTGTCGTTAAAATATAATTCCACTAATTTTTTGTCAGTGGATCGTCTTAAGACATACTTATTAAAAAAATATCATCATAAAAATTGCTTATATTTTACGGCATTAAGGATTTTGATAATACTTTTTTTACAAAGTGTACTTATCAGATATTACTAATCATCTGTTTAAAAAAGATAAAATGCTTTTTATTCAAGTAAACGTTTTTTATTAACAATAAAACTCAAAATTTTTTTTAAATAATGATTTTTTACTAAATGAAATTATTTTTATTTCGGGCAATCGCTTAATTTTATCTTAGGGAAAACTTGTTCATTTAAGAGCATTGTTTTTTTGGCTTGATCTTTAACCGGCCTCTTGTGATACCTAAGAACGAAGCTGAATAAGACAGTATTATTCTGAAGGGGGTTTCGACTTTCATTGGTTGTTAGATGAGAGCGAAACAGTCTTGTTCTGTTTCAAAACTCAATAATCACAAAATAACAGAAGGTTAATAGACAATGAAAACAAAAGTTTTGTCTCTTACATCAGCTACTGTGTTATTCGCAAGTCTTGCACATGCTGACGACATGAAAAAATTCACCATAACCCAACCAGATGCATTCATTGCTCCAATGGCTATTGTCAATGAAACAATTGAAAGCAAGGACTTAAGATCCGCTCGCTTAGCCGCAATTGAATCAGTTAATGGTTCGATTGCCTCTGTCGCTAGCGCATTTGGTGTCAAAGTAAACGCACAACTAAAAACGTTGGGAGCCATCTCTTTCGCCGAAATGAGTGAAGCCCAAGCCAATGATCTCCGTCAACTAGGTTATGTGGTTGAAAGTGCTGAGCAAGAATATTACCTTGTCGATCAAGTTCATGAACCTTTCGAAGGAGTTATTGTTGAAAAAGACTTCGATTATAGTATTCAGGCTTTGCCCTATGGTATCACTACAGTAAGAGCTGACGAAACGTGGGCTGATGCCGATGGCAGTGGTGTACGTTTATGTGTAATCGATACTGGTATGGATTTAGATCATCCAGATCTGGCTTCTAATTATACCACAGGAATCAGAACTATCGGTTCGGGCGGTCCAGGCGATCAAAATGGTCACGGCACCCATGTTGCGGGTACAGCTGCGGGTAACCTCAATGGTAACGATATCACTGGTGTCGCGCCCAATGCGGACATCTATGTATCAGCCGTTTTTGAAGGCCGTTCAACAACCACCCAAGCGATACTTGAGGGCCTTGACTGGTGTGTTCAACAAAATGCACAGGTTGCCAACATGAGTTATGGCGGTGGCTCTTCAACCAGTTCGACCGAATCTGCTTATAATGCTGCCTATAACAGCGGGCTGGTCATGGTTGCAGCAACCGGTAATTCCGGCACGAGTTCTTTAAGTTACCCTGCACGTTATAGCTCAACGATTGCTGTTGGTGGAACAGACAGTAGTGATAGATTGTACAGTGGCTCGCAACGCGGACCTGAAATCGATATAACTGCACCTGCCGTTGGCGTGGTCTCAGCCAGAAATGGCGGTGGCACTGTTGCTTTAACAGGAACTTCCATGGCGACTCCACATGTTGCTGGTGCAGCGGCCGTTTTACTAAGTGCAGATCCGAGTCTCTCAATCGAAGAAGTCAGAAGCACGCTCCGCAACTCAAGTGTTGATTTAGGTGCAAGTGGCTTTGATACTTCATTTGGTGCGGGTCGACTGGATGTTCGAGCGGCTTATGACTCCTTAGGCGGAGGTGGTGGTAACCCTGATCCTAATCCTGGCGATCAATTAGTCGTGACTAACATTTCAGGTAGTGTTCAAGGTGACGTTGCGCTTTACACATTCAGTGTACCTTCCGGCCAAAGCTCTGTGTCATTCCAATTAACTGGCAACAATGGTGATGCTGATCTTTATGTTGGTTATAATTCACCACCTACTTACGGCTCAACCGGTAATTATGTTTGTCGAGAAGTGAGTACAGGCAGTAACGAGTTTTGCAGTATCTCTAATCCAAGCTCAGGTACTTACTATATCGCTGTTAGAGTATGGCAGGCATTTAGCGGCGTCACTTTGATTGCTGAATACGATTAAATCAGCAACTTCATGACTGAACAAGTTGTTAATGTTCAGTCATGAACAACGAAAGAAGGCTCTGATATTGAGCCTTCCTCCTTATTGCAGCTACGGATAGTCTCAGCGATTATTAACGGCTTTCAATGCATCGGATGAATCTTCTAAACTCTTCAACTGGCTTGAATCATTAACATTGATTGAAATTTTTCGAGGTTTCAGCGCTTCAGGTATCTCTCTCTCTAGTCGAATGGAAAGTAAACCATTTTCCAACTGCGCATGGGTAACCTTGACATAGTCTGCTAGTTGGAATTTTCGCTCAAAATTTCTAAATGCAATACCTTGATATAAATATTGTTTATCTTCACTCGTGTCTTTTCGGCCGATGATTTTTAGCACGCTTTGTTCAGTTGTTATATCAATTTCATTGGACAGAAATCCAGCAACAGCCATAGTAATTTGGTAACGATTTTCTTCAAGAACCTCGATATTGTAAGGGGGATAATTGGATTGTGATTCCGAATTATCAAATAGGTTAGCCATACGGTCTATGCCAATAGCAGT
>JBCCZV010000139.1:0-9293 GCA_039187085.1 Pseudomonadota bacterium | reverse complement strand
CTAAGTACTCTATCTTCATAAACCACTGCTAACGCTTCTGGAGCCGATGCAACGCGCTGTTCAAAGGCTTCATGAATACACAAACCTTCCGCGTATTCTGTCTTTGGGGGATTCAAACTATGTAAATAGTTTTGCTCAGACACCGATAACATCGGCAACGATTGAGCACCCTTTGTCATGTCGCTTACTTGGCTCAAGCCAGTCAATAAGCGGCAAAGGTGATGGTTCAACTGTTCAATATGGGTAGCATTAAAAAGACTAAGGTCGTAGGTCCAATCCAAATGAAGTTCAAATTGGTGGTTCAGTGTGAGTTCTAGATTCATATCAAACCGAGACAAAATGTGCTTCGTTGACATTTGCTCAAAATGTAAATCACCTAAACCAAAGTCCTTTAGGTCCATTCGTTCATCGAGGTTATAAGCATCGTTCAAGCTCAACATGATTTGGAACAAGGGGCTGTGAGCCTGGCTCCGGACTACTCGCAGAGCTTCAACGATATGTTCAAAAGGTACTGTTTGATAGCGTTGGGCAGCTAAATGCATCTCGCGAAGATGGATAAAATAGTCAGCTAGTGTGGAATGCTGGGTATTCGTCCTGAGCACCAATGTATTCACGAAAAAACCAATTAATGGCGCAAGTTCACTATGGAGCCTGTTAGCTACCGGAGTGCCGATGACAATGTCTTTACTGCCGCTATGTCGCGATAAAACCAAAGCTAAAGCACCATGCAGCAACATAAAAGGCGTTAAGCCGTGTGCCTTGGCTAAACCTAATAAAGGCTTAACCACATCAGATTCAAGACGACCTTTACATTGTCTACCTTTATACTGCTTTATCAATGGCCGGTCATAGTCTAAAGGCAAGCTGTGAATCATTGGCAAATCTTCTAACTGCCTTCGCCAATAACACATTCCAGTTTGAAAATCATTATGTGATTGATGATTGTGCTGCCAATGAGCAAAATCAGCATACTGTAATGTCAAGGCGGGTAATGGATTCGGTCTTTTCTCACTATAGGCACGATATAAAGTGTAAAATTCGTGGGCTAAATTAGAAATCGACCAGCCATCAGACGCTATATGATGCATCGTAAATAACAGCACACCCGTAGTTACATCAGTCTTGATATAGTTTACTCGCAGCATCAAATCTTGCGTTAAATCAAAAGGCGTACTTGCAGCAGCCACCATCTGCTGTTCTATGAGTTCATTTTTTGCTCGAGGCTCTAAAAGGCTAATATCCAAGGTCGATATTTGAAAATCAAGCGCTGTAATATCTGTAATACATTGCTTAACTAGTCCCGACTCTTCAACGTAAACTGTACGTAAAATTTCATGACGTTCGATGATACTTGAGAAAACTCTATTTAATAAGTCCACGTCAACAATGCCTTTTACACCATAAGCTGTGGCCATATTGTATTCTGGGCTACCGTCTTGTAAGCGATCAATAAACCACAAGCGGTGTTGTGCATAGGATGCTGGGAATTTGACACCTGCATCCCGAGAAATAGCACGCAACAATGGTGCCTTGGTTGTTGATGCACTTTCATCAATTAGCATCGCTAACCTTTGTAAACTATCTTGGCTGAATATATCTTCAACTTGCAAGACTACGCCACTTTTGCTCTTGACAGCAGCGAGTAAACGAATGGCTAGTAAAGAATGACCACCTAAGTCAAAAAAGCTGCGGCTGATGCAGATATTGTCAAAATCTCTTGCGAGTAAGTTTGCCACGATATGCACTAACATTTTTTCTGTATCAGTGCTTGGTGGCACAAACTCATCTATAGAGGAAACATCTTCTGGCGTAGAAAGTGCGTTATGATCAATTTTTCCGTTCGATGTTAAAGGCCACTCGACGATCTCTACCACAATATTAGGTATCATGTAATCCGGTAACTGCTCCTTAAGCCTAGCAGCAACTTGTTTTTGCAAATCTTGATCGACACAATCGGTAACTCTTTTAAAATATGTTATTAATTGTCTTACACCCGAAATATTTCGAATGACGACTACGGCTGAATCTACGAATGTTATTGCTCGCACATAACTAGCTATCTCATCTAATTCAACTCGATATCCTCGAATCTTTACCTGATTGTCTTGACGACCTAAGAATTCTAAGTTTCCATTGGCAAGGAAACGTACCATATCTCCGGTTTTATAAAGTTGCGATGACTGATGGACATTTTGAGAATCATAATAGGGATTATTAATAAATCGCTCTTTAGTTAAGTCAGCACGATTGAAATAACCTTGCGACAACCCTAAGCCTCCAATGTGCAGTTCACCCACTGCGCCTAATGGCAATAACTGATTGTGACGGTTTAAAACAAAGTGGCTATAGTTATTTAATGGTCCGCCAATTGGCACCTTACCATCAACAAGATCACTTTCATCCAAGCGTTTAACTAAAGACCATACTGTCGTCTCTGTTGGTCCATAACAATTCCATACTGCCTGACAACGAGATAAAAGGCTTTTCACTAAATTCAAAGGTAGTGCCTCTCCTCCAGCCAAAACTACCAAATCTTTTTTTCCTCGCCAATCTACACTCAGTAACATTTCCCATGTAGCTGGGGTCGCTTGCATAAAATTAATCGCTGCGTGGTCTAATATTTGAATTAAACGTAGAGGGTCTTTAGTGTCCCAACGAGAAGTTAATACTACTTGCCCGCCATAACACAAGGGACCAAGTAGCTCTAAACCTGCAATGTCAAAGGAAACTGTTGTAACTGCTAAGGTTTTATTTGGCCAAGCAAAAGCACCAGATAACCTTTCATCCATCGCTTGAATGAAATTCACTAATGCATCGTGAGCTATCATTACCCCTTTAGGTTTACCTGTTGAGCCCGAGGTAAAAATGACATAAGCTAAATCAGTCGGTGACTGGTCACGATTCGACACTGATGTCGTCGGATATTTTCTCATTAATGAATTATCTTCGACAACATCTAAGGTGATTACCTTGGCTAAAGGTAATTTTAATCCCTCCATTAAACCTTCAGTACTAATTAAATGACTTAAACCGGTTTCATCAACGATATACTGAAGTCGGCCCATTGGATAACTTGGGTCAAGTGGTACATAAGCTCCACCTGCTTTTAATATCGCTAATAAACTGACTAACATTTCCAATGAACGTTCAACACACAACCCAACCAAACTGGACGGCCCTACTCCTTGACTCTGTAAGTAGTGGGCGACTTGATTAGCTTGCTTATCCAACTCAAGATAGCTCAACGATTTCTCAGCAAAGGTGACTGCGATGGCTGAAGGTCGATTCAATACCTGTTTTTCAAATAAGTTGTGAATAAGATCGAATTTGTTATTCTTGCTTGATAGATTACAACTCAACAAGTTGAACAACACTCTTTCCTCACTGGGAGGAAGTAAGGAAAATGCTGACAAGGGTCTATCAACCATGCTTATATCGCATACTGTGGTTAGCAGATAATGAACACAACTTGCCAATTGACTTACTTCATTTCCAGTAAAATATTCATGATTATAATCAAGTTGTAATTCTATATTCTCGCCATGACCATCCCAAATAGTCACTGTCAAAGGTGTACTGTCAAACCCGGAATGATGATAAATAACGCTAGCGTTGAGGGAATCAAAGACTAAATCAGCATAATCCAATTTGAGGTAGTTAAAATTTATATCATATAAGTGATGATCACGACTCTGCCAATCAATTAAAGACATTAAGTCGCCAATTGGAAAACGTTGATGTCGAAAGCACTCTTTTTGTAATTTAGCAATTTGCATTGCTAATTCGCGAAAGCTTACTTCATCATCAATGTCAATTGTTAATGGACTTATGCTAGTAAAAACTCCAATTTTTCTTTTCTGTTTAAAATTTTTTCTATTGTGTGCAGGGAGCCCGAAGGTAATGCTTCTCTTGTCACATACGGATGAAAAATAAAGTGTCAATAGCGCTAGAATTAACTGGGAAACACCAATGCCCATCTGTTTTGCTGTTTTTCCACATAGTTCGAAAAGCTTCCTATCAATTTCATGTCGATAGCGAGTACTTGGTATTTGTTTGTGGCCGGTAAATTTTTGCTTATAATTGGGGCGCAAAAGCTGCTCAGGACGTTTGCTAAAATGTTCAAGCCAAAATTCTTTATCTTTTCTATAACGATTTGAATCTAAATATTTTTGATCACTTTCTGACATTGAAAGAAAACTTAGGTCTTCCTTGTCTATATTTTTATTCGAATTATAAATGTTTGATAATTTATACGCCCAATTAGAAAAACCCCAACCATCCATCGCTAAATGATGGCTTAAACCAACATACCAAAATTCTTCCTTATCAAGTTTAAGTAGATAAGCAAAACACAATTGACTATTGAATACGCTTAAAGGTTTTTTTAATAGCGTACTAAGCCATCGAGTAGCTACTTCTTGTGGGTCGTTTTCTTTCGAAAAATCTATTAAGCTTAACTCAATACATCTATCATCATTGATAACTTGGCTTATCTCGTCTCCATTTTGAAAAATCTTTAAACCAAAGACATCATGATTCAATACTAGTTTACGATGGGATGTTCGAATACGTTCAATATCAATTGCCTTACACTTAATATAGCCACCGATATTGTATTGCGGGTTACTAATATCAAACAATTGATCAAACAAAATATCTCTTTGAGTCAGAGTTAGTGGAAATTTTTTATCCATATGCTTACCTAGTTTTAAATTATTTTTATTTTATCTAGTGACTCTGATACAAATGTATTTTGCCTATTCAAAAGTGACTGCGGACTTGTTTTTGCCACATTGATACTACCATTGTCCATAGTAATTATATTGTCCGCACAATCAAAATATGCGTTATCGTGACTAATAACAACGATAGCTTTCCCTTGCGCTTTTAATTCCTTTAGTATTTTTCTATAAAATATCTCTTTAAATTCAGGATCTTGATCGGCAGCCCATTCGTCCAATAGATATAACTCTTTATTTTCTAGTAGTGACACTAGTAGTGCCAATCGTTTTCTCTGTCCATCTGAAAGGTCGAGCGTCGTAAAATAGCCATCTTTAATTTCTACTTTATGCGACAAGTTCAACATCGACAAATACTGGCGCGCTTTCGCGCTAAGCTCATCATCCAATTCCATATGCAACTCATCAAACAGGTAATAGTCAGAATAAATTGCACCTATACAAAACCTAAAATTATTTATATTTTCTTCAGTAACTTCTTGAGAATCAAAATATATTTTTCCAGAAATCGGTTTGTAATGTAATGTTAATAACTTGCTTAACGTCGATTTTCCTGAACCATTCCCTCCTACAACAAAAGTCACCTTTCCCTTTTCTATTTCAAAACTCAAAGGACCAACTTTAAATCCAGATTCATCATCACTAGAAGAGTACTGATAGATTATATTTTCAAAGGACAGCTTGTTCCATAGCGGAATATTATTCAAATCTAAATCTTTGGCATTTTCACTTGGGATATCATTGATCAAATTATTAAGTTTTCGATAAGAAATTGATGCCACCGTAACAGTCGGAATGGTAGCTAATATGACGCCAACAGGGCCAATTACGTAAATCAGAGCCATAATTACGCCGACAAGTTCTGTTTGACTCACCGAATAGTAATTGACAAATATAAAACTAAATGCACCTATTACAAAAAAACAAATAAGATCACCAAAACACATCGTTGCTTTTAGAATAGTTTGTGCTTTTTTATTATAATTAAGGATTTTATCTTCACGTTCCAGAAGAGATTTTTTAAAAAACGTCTCTCTTTTTTTGCCATCCAATTTTAATTCTTTTGCACCATAAATTAATCCTTTAATCGAGTGTTGAAGTTCATCATAAGCTTCTCTCGAACGATGAAGTATTTTACGTCCAAAATACATTGGAATTTGAAAACAAATCACTCCAATTGAAATAGATAGTATAACCAGTCGAAATACATCAAAATTCAAGAAAACAAGAAATCCCAACATACCTATTAGAGTCACCATACTTATCAAAAGTGCTGGTAACACCATGCCACCAGATACAATGCGGGGCACATCAATATTAATAGAGCCTATCAACTTGGCGGAACCAATTTTTTCAATTGCAACTAATGGTGCTTTAGATATTTTCTGATAAAATTTTTTTCGTAAAGATTGAGATATTTCAGTCGCCACTCGAACTAGCATTATCTCAGAAGCGCTTCGCATTAATAGAATAAGCACGCACGCTGCTAAATATACTGCAGCTAATTTGTAATTAATAATATCGAAAATCCACAAGGTTTGAACATTGTTTTCTGAAACTAGGGCTACATCTTCTGACTGTATACTAGATAAAACTAATGGAATGAGTGCAGCATAGAAAACACCAGCTAACGCACCAAATAAAATTGCGACAAAAACTCGATTCGGCGCTTTTTGTGAAAATGTGGTTAGAGTGCTCATTAGTGATTTCCTTCATTAGTTGATAATAAAGTTAACTGCTTTTTTGCTGGAACCTCATTGGACAATGATAGCATTTGCGCCGTAGAAAAAGGCACTACCATATCATCAAAGTGTCGGCTAGCTACCTGTCCAGACTGTCCGGTTGAATTCATTAATAAATGAATAACGTTATCTTGCTTCATTTCAATAATTTGTCGAAATCCAGCAGCAAAAACATTGATATAACCTTCATTAGCATCGAAATAACTAGTGGCAACATTTATCGAGTTTTGTGCTCCTCCCACTTTCACTTTTCTTTCAAATAAGTTTTTAATTATCTTAATTTGACTAAAAGGTATATGGGCGTAAAATGTGTGTTGTACCTCTCCCCAGTGCCAATTCCCTATATCATCACCCTTAAATTTAGACATTTCAGAAAGAGTATCTTCTAGCGCAAGTAATAAAACATCTTTGCAACTCTCAAGTTGAGGTGTAGATTTAATATCACACCAAAGTGTATTATCTTTAACCAATTTTGCTATATCATTCGCCGTTAATTTATTGGAAATACTTAGGTATTCATAATTATTATTCTTATTCCAATATTCCTTTAATTCATCTTGAAATATTCGCGAACGTATTTTCCTCAACCATCCATAGTAAATTGTTGCTGCCACACTATTCCTAGAAGCAACACTATCCCAGGTTCTAAGCACTTCCAAAGCGGTTTCTTGCTTTTTATTGGTGGCTTGGAATTGACGCAAATAATCCAACAACTTTTGAGTTGACAAATCCATTTCATCATTTTGAATATCTAGCATCATTTGCGGCGTCATTAGACGACTATTTTTTATACTGTCCTTTAACATTTGCTGGATTCGATTAGCCCTATCGTCGGGTGCAAAACCGCTTGAAATAAAATTTTTATAACTGTGGTCAGCAATATCGTTGTTAGCATTGACTAAGAATCCCTGAGGTGGATTATAATATTGTGGTAACTCGTTTAATGTTAGATAGCCGGTCCACGCTGACATTGGGTTAGCATTGGACATTGGCATACTACCATCACCACTAGCTCGAATAGGTATTTTTCCAGCACCAAGCATACCGATGTTATTGTCTTTGTCTGCATATAAAAAATTTAATGCAGGCGCAACATGTTTGCTCAACGCAGTCTTAAATTCCAACCAATTTGTCGCGTAATTTAATCTATAGAAGGCTTCATAGGTAGTATCATTTGATTCTAATGCTGTCCAACGTAAGGAGATCGGTAACTTTAATCCGTCGATAACATCGCTAATTAAAGGACCATTAGTGGTGCTTCTAATTTTTATTTTTACATCTTTAATTGACGCTCTAAGTGCCGCTGGAAAGTCTGCCTTTACCTTTATATATTCTGTTCGAATATCAAACGCTTTCCATTGTCCGTTCTCTAGATAAGAATTGGGTTTATTTAAGTTCATGGTCTCGATATACAAATCTTGAACATCAGCCATCATGTTGGTTCCACCCCAAGAAATAGATTGATTTTTTCCAAAAATAACAATGGGTAATCCAACCAAACTCATACCATCAGCTGACAACTTATCGCCCTTTTGAGAAAGCGCATACCATAGCGACGGAATTTGTAAGCCCAAATGAGGGTCATTTGCTAAAATAGGTGCACCTGATGCAGTCAATGTCCCAGAAACAACCCACGCATTGCTACCGACGTATTGGCCACCTATTTTTAAAGACGACTCCATTTCATTAGTTAATTTTATCAACTCGGCTATCGTTGATTCATTGCTATTAGTCTGATAGGTTAAATCTTGTTTCGAGATATTACTTCGAGGATAGAAGGTTTGTAATTGTGCTTTTGTCAATCGGCTAGCACTGATGAACTTTATGATTTCATCTCTATAATTACCAGCCAGATTTAACGCAAACATTTTACTCCAGGCAATTGAGTCTACAATTGACCAAGGTTCTGGCTCAATACCATGAACAACAAATTCAATAGGCAATTGATCACTTGTTTTTATCCATTCATTGATTCCTGCAGCATAGGCTTTCAATGAATCCATAGCGTCTTTACTTAGGAGAGGAAGAACGTCCTCTGCTGCCTTATATATACCTAAAGTTCTAAGTAAAGTATCTTGACGTAACGTGCTTTTCCCAAATATCTCACTTAATCTTCCTTGGCTCATTCGCCTTTGAAGTTCCAATTGCCACAGCCTGTCTTGGGCATGTACAAATCATGGCTCCCCGTGGCATCCCCCTCCCACGTCGAGCTGGTTGAGATGGAGTTCCGTGTTGCAGCCAGAGTGGTCACAGGTTGCCCGTTTTCGACCCCTGTAGCTGCAACGCGGAGCTCCATCTCAACCAGCTCGTCTTGGGAGGGGGATGCCGCGGGCAGCCATGCCCGCGAGACTAATTCCAGGGCACTTCGCACCTAGCCGCTAGCAACGGTCCTGAGTTGCTGTTGACGCAGACCCCACGAACGCGCTGTGGGTTGGCACAGTTGTGCGAGGAGTGGTCTTCTTCACATGATACGTGGCGACGGTCAGCGGCGAGCAGCAATACAGCAGTGGCGTATGCAAGGGCGCCCTGACATATCCGCTGATTGCTCCTCCGTGACAGGCGTCTCCTTGAGAGCACTTCCATAAAACAAAATCTGTGCTGGGTATTGACAGATCCTGCCATTGGAAGGTGAACTAAGAAAACATGTCCATTTTACCAAGCACATGAAAAAGGACTGAGCCACGTTCAATTTGCCGGAGAGGGGGGGGGGTGGAGACAGACAGGAGTTTGCACCACAGGAAACAGGAGACAGACCCTGGCTTAGACAGAGGCAGACAGACAGACAGACCAAACATACATTTGAGTTTTTAGG
>JBCCZV010000138.1:0-9309 GCA_039187085.1 Pseudomonadota bacterium | reverse complement strand
TATATCAATCGCATTAAATTTATCAAAAGGAATGTTTATTGACAAAATGCAAGTATTATGAAACTTACCAATAGATTTTTTAATAGAATAAATATATCCATTAATACCTATTGATATAACATTTTTCCCCTTATCGTTTTTATAAAGCACATGTGCAACTATAAATACAATACTGTAAATAATATTTTCGTATAGGCAATTCCTCTTTGAACTTGGCAGTTTTTTATAATGGTAACTACTTTCTAGCCAACAAATAAATTGCTCTTGAGAGGGTAGTTGGTATTCAATTATAAGCATTTTCGTACTTTCACCATACTCTAACTTATACACATGAGGAAAAAATGGAGGAAAAGCAACTGTTGACAAGCATAGATCTAAATAGTTTGTAATACTAGTATAATCACTTGCTATATATGAATTTTTTAATTTTTCTATTAGTAATTCCGTCCTGTGTGTTAAATTTTGAATTTGCTTTTTATATTGCTGTATATCTAAGTCATAACGCTTTATCCTTTCTTCTTTCTGTATGATAAGATCATTTATCAAAACTTCTATAGCTTCTTTATATTTTTTATCTGCAGATAGATTACTGTTTTTTATTTCTTGTACCTTCTCTCGCCAATTTTTTAATTGGAACATTCTCATAATGAAGTAAATCATAAACCCTGGTAAGAAGATTAAAGAAAGTGCTGTATAACTGTTATTAGAAATCCATTTAGTAGATATTAATGTATCCCATAAAATCATTCCTGGAATCCAGCCAATGGAAAAAACCGACCATATTAGAATTTGCTTTCTCGGTCTATCTGGTGTTTTCAAGTATGATGGAGACGATATTTGAGCTTCTGCTATTTTTATTATTTCTTCATTCGATTTTACTATAGGTTTATTTGGATATGGAGGTTTTTTTTCCATCAAAGCCCTTTTTGTGACTTTCCAACAGGATAAAAATTTGTCTAGATATTCTATTATAAGATTATCTATAGATAAACGCATTTTTCCTTGCAACTGAGTTATAGTACGACATGCTTGAATTGCTTTGCTCCAATCATTTTCCGGAGAGTTTTCTTTTTTAAAAAATTCACTCATCAACTATAAAACTATCAATCTTCTGGAGACAAATCCTACGCCCAATCTCGTTCAAAGTATCCACTTTTTCAATCAATTGCTGCAATTCTTCCTTAGTAATCTTATAGGTTGGTTTGTAGCGAGCATCAACATAGGCTTTACGTAGGAGTTTAAATAAGTGTATATTTTCACTTCCTGCTAGAGGAAAAATATCGAGTAAGTCATTGCTGAGGGAATTAGTTAATTTTCTTAAAATAGCTAAATCATGAGTATTAGGTTTATAATGGGTAAATACTAACAAAATAGCTGTATACAACCTTTCTGCCGTTTGATGCAACAAAAAAACTGCTTTATTAAGTTTTTCCTTGTCAAAATAAAAGTCTACGCCTTCTTTAAAATCATCAGCTTCTTTGAAATGGTAATCAAAATACTCTTGAGCAAGGTATTTACGCTCTTGTGGCAATAATTCTTTAGGCTCGGCTAACTGATGTTTACCACTATCATAAAGCAAAACACCATCTTTGTGGGTAATGTCTTTAAAAAAGTATTGTGCCTTGCGAAGACGGCGATTGATAAATTCAATATCATGCACAATCACAGATACAGGTGTTTTAATAGCATCATTGTTACTGATTTGCGATTCAATCTCATTTTCATAGTTAGTTTGAGCTGTTTCGCTTTTAGTCTCGACAATGACTAAAATATCCATATCACTCTGATAACGATAATGCTCATCATCGTATTTATCTTCTACCCAATCATTTCGGGCATAGCTACCAAATAAAATAATCATCTCAGCTGGTGCCATCTCTTTAATTGTGGCAACAATGCAATCCAGCTCACGTTGTTTATGGGCTGGTAAATAGCTAAAATCCGTTTTCATTTCCACTGGCTTTTCTCGTTTATCATGTTACACCTATTCAGAAAGACTACTCCTATTGTAAATAATTTCGATGGAATTACTAGCCATTTAGAACAATAATTATTTAATTTTCAAAAGTACTGCCCCAAGTATTACCTGGGGCAGCACGCCGTCTTAAAATATCCCTCGCAATGATAAAAACATTAAAACCCAAGAGATAATGTTGTAAATAAACAGATCAAACCACAAAGGATTATCTGAATGTGTCTAAAAAAGTTTATAAAACTTGATGTAAAGTAAGTCAATAATGACCACTGATGTGAATAAAATGGTAAATGGTAAATGTTATTGATTCTGATACTCAGAAGTGCTTTTACAAGGTTTAAATTGATTAAACCACTTATCCAATTCCACTAAAGGATACATGACGCGATGTCCTACTTTAATAAAGCTGGGACCATTCCCTATCCATCGCGCTCGGCGAAACCAATGCACGGAATAAGGATAACGTCTAGCAACCTCTTTCTCTGATAACATGATTTTTTCTGTCATTCAAAGTACCTCCTAAAAAAGAAATGAAAAAAACACTTTAGCCGTTCACTAAGAAAGCTAACTCAACTAAAGCGGTGAAGAACATTAACCAAGAAACGGTTAATACTATCTCTCAAAAAATCATCCTATAGTCATAGCAGATTTTTTGGAAGATAGACTAAGAGTATATAACAAATTCAGGAAAAGTCAAGTATATTCTATTATTATAGGCTCGCAAGCTCTTATATATACAGACAAAAGAGGACATAAGCGGAAATACTTTGTACTGGTGTGCAATCATTTTTTTATATCTTTTAATCAAAACGGACATAAAGGGATATGATGACTATACAGTAATACTTGTTTGTATGCTTTTTGATAACGTATTATCGGTATGTACTTTATCTACCTTATGCACTTATTTAACCAGCCCAACTTGCTTGAGTGCTTGCTGAATGTGATAGCTTGCCCGATATAGCGTTTCACGATAACTAGAATAACTTAGTTTTAATACTTCTGCCTTATGGCGTAAACTGTTTGGTTTAAGATAATGATAATATAATAACCTTACGGCTTGTTTATTTTGCCGTTCTAGCTGCACGATGGTTTGGTCTATCAAACGTACAACCGCATCCTCTGGTTGTAAATGAGACGCTGTGGAGCGAATATACAATCCTTTACCTCTTACCAGCTTATTGATACTACTCTCTGACGGATAGCCTAAACCTTGCGTCAGCAACCATCGTTGCCAACGCCCCCATTGTTGTAAGTAATACTCGGTTACTTTTGAAATGACTGGTGTTCGCATAATCCCTCCCTTTATGATGCCACACTCACTTGCTTAAAACGCTGTAGTGCAGCGGTAATGGCGGATTCTTCATAAAAAATACGCCCACCTAATTTGATATAATCAATTTTAACCCGATGTTTCCCCTGACGATTACGCTGCAACCATTTCGGTGATACCCTAAACCGATCCGCTACTTCTTTGCTCGTGTATAGTACCGGACAAGTCTCATGTAATTTTAACGGCATTGTGGTACTCCTTATAAAAAGAATTGTTATATTTGGACTTTGTAGATAACAACAAACTGCTGTCATTGCTTTGTTGACCCATACTATACCAGGTGAGTCAAGGTCTTTTTTGCTGATAAATTAAACTTTCTTTTTGTACGAGGTAGTCTGGAGTAGTCCTGAGTTTCCTGGTGTACACCGCCGTTGTATTGAAAAAATAGGTCACAAATTGTAACTTTCTACATAAATACCATCACGACAAATAGATTTTAGTAATCTGGGTACGCACATGCCCCAGCTCCTGGCTGATAATAAGTCGGGCTTGGTAATCGCTTTCTCGCTGTGCGCTGGTCATTTTATCTCGTGTCAAACCACCTTTTGCCGGACAAGTCCAACCGGTTAAGGCTTGATAACGTTGCTGAGCATAATCATGACGTAGTCCATGCCGATGATGAATGCCAGCCAATCGGCATTGGTAGATAAACTGCCTACGATAAACTTCATAGCGTTGATGGTCTGGAATTAATGAACTGTCTTTACTCCGTATTAATGCTTGGCAATCCTTTAACCATTGACGTTGAGCATCGTTGATAATAGGAATCACACGCTCCCTGCCGCCTTTTGTCCAACTCCCCTTTAGGTATAAACAGTGCCCGCGATCAGCCAAGTAAGGCTGTAGCTTTAAGCTTTCCTCTAAACGTAGCCCAAAGAGCTGTTGCCCTTGTAAACTTAAACGCATGGCTGGATCAGTCATTTTATTCAAATCAACTGGCTTTAGTGCAAAGGATTTATCTTGACCACTGGCATAAACTCTTTTCTTAGCCCCTAGTTTTGTATTACTTGGCATGATGCTTGCTTTGTCTAATTTCTTTAGCAGCCAACGTAAATCGCTGAGTCGGTTCTTGATTGTACCGGCTGATTTTTGTTCTGCTTGCCAACGTTGTACCAGATGGTAGAGATGTTTGGTTTTCATCTGCTTAACATGGTTTAACTGATAGCCATCTTCATATAACTGCTTTAAGGTTTGTAACAGCCGATGACGGCGGTTAATTTGAGTGGTGCGTGAACCATCTCTATTGTGCGCTAGAATATAACTCAATGACCCTAACAATTGATGTCGTTTACCCATTTTGTATTTTCTCCTCAATTTAAAATAATGAACCAACGGATTGACAAATCCGTCTTACAATTTAGGATGCTCTGTAAAATCAAAAGGTGAGTGCTGGTGCATTCCACTGAAAGACTAGCGATCAATGTGTGGCAAGCCACGATAATGCGGACAGAACACGGCGGAGGAAGTGCCTCCATCGCCATCTAATCGGGTATTAGATAACGACTCTTAGCGGTATTGACATGATAGAATTACAATTACAATACTGCCGGATAGGAAAGATTTACCATTAAACGCAAGAGAGCGTTTAAGACATGGTACATGGTAAGCACAATTAATAACATCAGCTAAACATAAATAAGCTGATAACTGTTACAATGACATGATTATGTTTATTTCCTTATACGAAATAGCCATGTTGCTACAAAAGCAAATGAGTTATAAAATGAAACACTGATAACATCAGTGGTCATAATTGAGATAATTGTATTAATTTAAAATAATACAACCTTGTAAAAAAGCATGAACATGCTGTATTAAAACACCCGACATTCTGTTCAGGTTGAGGTTTACCCAAGCTTTCGCCTGTCTACCCACAGGGTATGTAGACTATCCTCAGTATTAGGTCTCTGAGGAGCAGACACTGTTAAACCATTGACAACAATTTAATGAGAATTGCCTGCTATCTATTCTCATCAAACCACTGTCACCAATAGCGCACTAAAAAATCCGTGATTATCCATCGCTAAGCCCTTGAAAACAATAATACTCTAATTCCCTCTAAGGCTACGTCACTAATTAATTTAGCAATGAATTAGTAACGTAGCAACAGAACAATAAAAATTATAATTGTTCTATATAATCTGCTATCCGTGTCAAGATTGCTTCAAAACTTGGCTGATTCTTAAAATACATCGCTGATTTTTGGACAAATGCTTTACTATATGCTGCCCGTATTTTCTTATCTGCCAATGTAAACGCTGGATTATTACTAATTTTGATTTCATCGGCTTGACGGAAACGGCGACATTTGTGTTGTTGGTAAGCTTCTGTGCCAATAAAATTGAGTACGCGATTATTTTCTAATAATTTATAAACATCATAGTAATGGCGTAAAAAATTAATCGGCATCTGTTTACTTTGCTGTTGCAAACGATATTTTGTCGAGATGGTTTGTAGCTTTTCTACAAAGGTATATTCCGGACAATAACAAGGGATTTGTTTGGCACGATTATCAATCACTGATTCCCCCAATGATATTATTTTGTCATACGCCCAAGCACTAATATCACACGGCATATTCGGTGCTGTTTGGTCAAAACCTAATTCAAGTAACACACCCTCTTTAATCGCCTGCACGGGTGTAAACAATGAATGATATTCCGCACGGATACCGGCACTACGCATTTTGCTTGTATCATCAAAACTATCATCACGCTGAAATTTCAGACTTGGAACAGTTAATGTCATAGCAATGTCATCAAAAAATTGACGGCGTGAAGCAACATGTGCTGGTTTATCGTGGTTTTTCCCCGTTCTAACAGTAGTATTATTGGGGTGAATTTGAATATCAATATCTTCACTGAAACGATCAATCAAACCAAACCCTTTCGATAATGATGTGCCTCCTTTCAGTTCAAACTGAAAACCTTGCTGTTGTAATCCCCATAAGCAGTGCATGATCCAATAGTCTTTTTCTACAATTAAAGGTAGGACTTGACGCTCACGCGCAATAACATTAAAGAGTTCAGCAACATCAGGTAATTGATGTAAGAATTTAGCCATGATACTGCTCACACAAAAAGCGACGCGTTGATACTTTGCCATAACGCTTGGCTAATTGCAGCACTTTCTTTGACTGTAATTTCGGTAATTTTTTACCTACCATTTGCCTGACTTTATCGGTATCTTCTTCCAATTGGTTTAGATTATTTAATAAATCAACTAATAAATATTCAGAACTCAATTTACTCGGAAAACCACGTGCGGGACGGCGAAAATCAAATGTTTTGCCATCTAATACAAATTCACCATGACGTTTGTGATTATAAACCACCATGCGATTATATAATTGACTTAATCCGACACCTAAACTGTTATAGTGATTCCATGAAAATAATAAAAACGAATCACCACGTAAAAATGCTTTGACTAAATCTGTATCCTTTGGTGGCAATCGGCCAAAACGTGATTGTGCCGGATAATAATATAAGCCAGCCCCTACTTTTTCCAAGCCATGATGGCGTAATTTACTTAAATCACGATCAATCGCTTTTGAAAAGGCTAATAAATCTTCACGGCGGTAAACATGCCCTGACTTTAGGTGATGCGCTAATTTTTCAAAACTTTGTGTTCTCATAATGACTATGATAGCACACTATTATAAAATATGCATGATTTTTTAATAAAATATCATGCTTTTTATATGGCATTTAATTTCGTTACCCATAGTTAACTAAGTCACGGCAATTTTTAATCGCCCATTTAGTCGTCGGTGATTACGTCTTAGCTTAACAACAAGCTCAACATCCTGATTAAGTAAATCGCGAAAATGTATTGCATCATATCTGTAACTCAGCTTTTAATTTTCCCCAAGGCGCGTAAAACTTTTTATCCTCATCTTTTAATAGCAATCCTGCATCATATAATGTTTGCACATCACGATAAACATTCGCGTATTCTCGCTTGAGTTGCTTAGCTACATGGCGGATACTCAAATGCCCGTGAGCATGAATATATTTCAACACATTAAAGCGATTAGGCGTTAGTATTTTTAGTAATGTATCAATACTATCAAACATCAGTACATCACGATGACGCACAGGTTTGCCCTGCTCAGCTTTTTGCCAAGTGTCAACAAAGCCTTTTGCGGCTTCTTCAAATGAACCAATTTTTATTTCAACTTGTTTGCTCATTCTTACGTATTCTAACTTTCTAATTCGCTGTCAGCTGCTCAGACAGACGCATAATTTTTGCCGATGCTTCAATACCCATCAGTTTCAAAATATAATCTGTAATTTTCTGCATCGGTTCTCTTAATCGTTCAACATCAAGAATAATATAGCCGGCAGTGACATCGTTCGCTGTTGCATGATTAAGCAGACGTTTCAGCGCGTAAACCGAAATATCTAATGATTCGGCAATGGTAATAAATGTACGCCTCAGATCATGGATAGTAAATTCTACGCCAGATAACCTAGTAATTTTCCACATTGTTTTACGTGGTTCTTCAATATAACCTGAACGGCTATCGGCTGCGAAAACAAAATGACTATCGGGTTGCGACTGTTCTTTTAAGGTTTGCAGCAGTTCTATCAGATAACTGGATAAAGGCAGTATATGCTTACGCCCATTCTTAGTATCTTCAATGGTCACAGTTTTTTCGTTAAAATCGACTTGTTGCCAGCTTAAACTGGCTGCCTCACGCCGTCGCAAACCGGTGAGCAAGACAAATAAAAAGTAATCTTTCAACAAGCGATCACGTTCACTACCGCCCTGCTCGTCGACTAATCGACACAAGCCCTGATACCACGCTTGTAAATCATGTTTTTTAATCACGCTATCTCGACGCGCAACCTTATACCATGCCCGTGTCTGTGACAAACGCTTGACCGGATTATCGCCAATTAAACTTGACCCTTTTTCATTTTCATACGTTGCTATGGCATAATTAAACACCGCTCGCAATAAACGCATGGTTAAATTTGCCGATGCCGGGCTTTCTTTACCAATCGCTGCATGGCGTTTTTCAATCATTTCTTTGCTTAAATCGGTTAAGGGCTTATTTAGCCAATCCGATAAAAAATGCTGCAACATGTGATTGTAATTCTTCAGAGTTGTTGCTTTTAGCGTTTTTCGGGTGCGTGTATAATCTTCGTAAGCTATGCGTAATGTAATGTGTCGCCGTTTGGTTTGTTGACGTGCTTTGATGGTATCAATGCCCTGAGCAATTTTACCCAGTTCAATTTGCGCCATTTTACGAGCTTGCATGACGGTAACGACAGGGTATTTCCCCAGCGTGTAACGCCGTAGTTTACCTTCGATACGTTTTTCGATGACAAAAGCAATACTGCCGGATGCGGTAATCCGCACTGCAAAGCCTTTGAGCTTATCATCACGATAAAAAGCCTGTCCGGTTGCAGGCAATGGTAATTTTTCGATACTGGCTTTTGATAGTTTCATTTTTTTACTCCTTCAATATGTAGACGCAATGTAGACAAATAAAGTCTTTTTTATTAGCAGAACATCTAACTTAATATAAAGTAAAAAACTATAATTATCAATAACTTTATGAATATTTAAAAAAATGTATACATGGTTAAAAACAGGATAATTTTAACTCTTAATCTAACGGTCATAGGTTCGATCCCTATACGCCCCACCAGTTTTTTCAATAGCTTACAAAAGTAGATTTGGGGCGCATTCTAGTCCCAAGTGCGACAATCGTTTTTAAGCTGCTGTATAAACAGTTCCTGAGGTGTTTTATAGCCCAAACACTTACGCGGGCATAGGTTCAATTGCTTAGCGAGTCTATCTAAGCTTGCCTGAGAAAGTGTAGCGATATCAGTGTCTTTAGGCAAGAACCATCGTAATCGCCCATTCATATTCTCGTTACTGCCTTTTTCCCAGGGTGAATGCGCATGACAGTAATACACACGACAATGGGTTTGTTTTTCAAGCAAGGGGTAAGCCGCAAATTCCACACCTTGATCAAAAGTCATGG
>JBCCZV010000137.1:0-9342 GCA_039187085.1 Pseudomonadota bacterium | reverse complement strand
GACAAATCGTTTGAACGGGCTGCTTTCCAACTATTTTTGAAACTATGCATTCTCATGGTGAATTATTATAGTCTCACAGACGACGCGATGAAAATGCATAGCTTTTAGAAAAAACCATTGAAATTTTTTATCGAAAATCGCGATATACAAATCATAAATTCGAGCGCTCTGGCTGAATTGACATTTGGCCAAAAAGTCCATATCTAAATTTATGCCTAATGCTAAAGTATGATTACGCTCGCGACGTTTCGTTTCAAGTCTGAATCTTTAGCCTTTTTATATAATATTAAGACTTTTTTACAGTAGAAATTTTTCATGCTTCTTTAGTAGAGTGGCAGATTGGAAAAATAGACAAGCGACAATTCGACGTCGGAGATAACAATACATGCCTGCCACTGCATTATCCATTTTAACTATTTTTGCACTCATGTACTTTTGGAGTTTTGCATCAATAGCTCAGTCTTTTATAAATTTTGAGCCGATTAAAACTTTTTATAAAGCGCCCACCATGACGCGTTTTGGCAATCTGGCCATGGATGACCGCGGTCACTTATGCACTTCCGTTAAAAATCAAGGGTTACATTGCTACGATGGGGTGCATATTACAACCCTGTATGAAAACGATATTGCAGGAATTGTTGGAAAAGATGGGAGAGTGTTTGGAGCAACTCGAGACAAATTGTTTACTTTATCTGAAGGAGTTATTCATTATTTAAATGATGGTCGTCAATTAAAATTAGAACCTGAAGAAAAGATCACACAGGTTTTTTTAGATAATTTTTCTGATTTTTTATTTTTAACCAATCGTAGTGCTTATCGTGTCAAAGGGAATTCGTTAGAAAAAATATATCGGTCGGAATCAGAAAATTTATATTTTGTTGCATCTCATGACACACCCGAAGCTTTTTGGTTGAGTTCATCAAGAGGATTATTTCTTTATAATACAGTTAGCCAAGAAAAAAAGTTCTTTTTTAAAGATGCTATCGTATACGAAATGACTCCTGATTTTTATTTAACGAATAAAGGTATTTATAATAGGGAAAACAATCAATTACTTTTTGAAGGAGAGTTTTTTCGAAGTCTTCAATTCAACGAGAATGATTGGTTAGTGGCAGGACATCGAGGTATTTGTCGCTTACGAAATCTAAAGTACTTAAATTGTCATTCATCATTTGTCAATTATTCCGATGAAAATAATGTCGCTTATTCACTATTAGCTGATCAATACGGTAATATTTTTGCAACAACTAATAATGGGTTGTATGTTTCGCAGCCCCAGTTTTATCAAAATTTAACACAGCGCCACGGATTAGTTAGTAACGTATTAACGAGTTTGTTGGCCGTTGATGAAGTGTTATATATAGGTACCAATAAAGGTTTAAACCTTATGAATATGCTGACAGGAAAAATCTCTATGATTACAGGTACAGAATATATGGATATTAATAGTATAGAGAGGGTCGGTGATAGTTTGTGGTTAGGAGTTACAGGGCAAGGTGTATACCAGTTGAGCTTAACAACTGGAAAAATAAAAAAAATCATTGACTCAGATTTCCGGGTTTATTCGATAACTTATGCTGATGGAGCTATTTATTTAGCGATTCAACGTGAAGGTCTTTTTAAATATGATAAATTGGGTAATCTATTGCTTAGTCGTAAACAAAAACACTTCAATGAAATACGGAAAATAGACTTCTGTAACGGATACTTATTTGTAAGTTCTACCACAGATAGTATTCTGAAATTGAATAATGAACTTGTTATTGAAGCTTACGCTAGCACGAATGCTTTGCATACTTTTATCTGTCAAGGTAATCGCATTGTTGCTGGTTCGCGGACTGGAAAATTGCAAGTGTTGGACTTTAACTTGCAAGAACAAAGTTCATATCATCTAAACAATCCCATATACACAATTCTTCCTTTGTTGCAATTAATGAAAAGGGTCTCTATTTTGGCGAAAAACAACGTTTAGTTGAATTGCCGTCATCAGCATTTTTAAATGTATGGAATATTTATAATAACAACTTATATTTTGGGACGACTCGAGGTTTATTCAGGGTCGATATATCAGAAGCAGCAAATTTTGAAACGAAAGCACCTACCATGAATCTGACATTACATGATATAGACATTGGTAAATCATTGAGTTTACGAACCAGTAATATTGTTAAATCTCAGAATTATGAGTGGTTTTTATCATTTGATAATCAAACCTTCACCGCGCTGCCTAACAATGATGTACTCATTCCTTATGACTCGCAGCAGGCTGTTTTTGTTTATTTACAGGATGAAGCAGGACGTGCCACACCAGTAGAAACATTGTATCTTTCACAGCATACTCTTCAGCTGCCATGGTTGAGCCGTCGATTTTACGACATTTTAACGGGAATGCTGCTTTTAACTCTGCTCTATGCTGTATTTCATTACAGAAACTCTCTTATATTGCTTAGAAATGTATTTTTATGGAAATCTAAGCCATTACGCAGGCTACTTCATCATGAAAGCTCGCAAGATTGTCATGAAGACAAAAAAAAGGAGCGAGCGAATTCACAGAGTGATAAGGATGACGAACAGGCGAATTTAGATATCGATGTGGTGCGTGCACTGGTCTCAAAAATTGATAAGGGCAGAGGTCGCGACTATCATCAAATACGCGTTGCTCAATTCAATCAACTGTTACGGGAAAGGCAAAAATATTTGCAAGGCAAAGAGATTTCTGCCGCGATTGATATGAGCGAGAACCAACTCCGTTTCAGTTTAAAAACCGTGTTTGGCAATGGTTCGATTAAAGCGTATATTCCTATCTACTTAGATATTATAAAAGAGGAAGAGGGTTATGATACTCAGTAAAATTTATGCCGTTTTGGTGCTCGTGTGTATGAGTGTGTCGGTTGCCGCGAATGAGTTGGCCACAGGAGATGACGTGCTGTTATCCGATACAGAAAGTTCCGCGGTTTTCTTAGAGGCAGAGTTTTCTGTGACAGAGTGGGGGGATATGCAGGTCACTCTGCATACCGATGATGTTAACGCAGCCCAGGTGCACGCCATGGCGGATTATTTCGCTAGTTTTACGGATTTTGTTGAAATTATCGATATTCATGCACCGCAGAGTGAAGATGATCAGCAAAACCTCTCAATCCATGGTGTGCTTCCTGCCTTAATTTTACGATCTGCTCAAGATCAGGGAGACAGTCCTGTTGGTGCACAACACGTCAGAGTGCAGGTGATCAGCAAACTCTTTTCATGAATGGTGTTCTTCCTTCCTTAATTTTACGATCTGCTCAAGATCAGGGAGACAGCCCTATTGGTGAACAACGCCATTAAACGCCTTTTGATCGCGTTTTTATATATTTTTTTCTGAAATGTTTGAATAGGGAGCCATGTGATGTTGCTCCTTAACCCTCCTAAACTACAAGCCAACACGAATCATTCCATGAATTTCACGGATTTTGTTGAAATTATCGCTATTTGTCGACTAACCCTCTCGTGAATCCCAGTATTACGGGTAAATTGACGCTATTGTCTGCACAAGAATAGCAATCTCCTTAACGCAACTTACAGACGTGAATGTGAAGGTAAAGGTTTTTTTCTGATTTCTCGTTTTTGCGGGTTTTTGCGGTAAAACGGGTTTTGTTCTTGCCTGCAAGACCTTGCCTTTCGATAAAAAATACAATCCAACGATTACTTTTATTGTTTTTTTTGCTCGCACTTTTAATCGTCGACGTTATTCATATCCCAGTAATCTGCTCAACCAATTTCGAGAAAAATCTCTCTCGTGTTGTTTTGTACCAGAGCAATCGACACTCTATTTCCTCATGACATCGCTACTTTTTGAGGAATTGTTATGGACATCACGCTCACTTATCACCAAAACCCCACCTGGTGTTTTGCACCGTCGCGTCTCAAGACCAACCGTCAGCAAGTGTCAGTGGCGATTGAGCAAGGACGGCGTCTTTTACAATGCGAGTTTGCCGCACTGTATCCGCATCACCAAGATTGGCTGTTAAGTTTTTCTCGGGTGCCGGGTGGGTATGACTGGGGATTTCATGTCACCCATTATTTTGCGCAACAAGGGATAGCGGATGTGGTGTATCTGGAGCGTTGCGACGCCCAGGTGTTACTACTCGTGATGGAGCACTATCAGCTGCTGAGTGAGATGCAGATTGCAGGTGATGATCTTGGCGATTACTTGCATTTTCTTGGGCCAGAGATTGCCCGTGCGCCGCTGGTGCAATCGGGACTGAGCAAAACCTTGTCCGCTTTTGGTGACACTGTGCCGGCGTTAATCGACAAAGAGGTGGTGTCTTCTCCGGCGTTAACGCGTTTGATACCCCCGGATAGCGCTTGGCGTTTTCAACCGATTCATCAGTTATTGCAGCAACCCGAGTCTGGCCGATTTTGTTCTGGTGGTGAGCACAAGGTGTGATGACTCTCCGTTCCCTTCAACCCCGAGGTGCGGTCGCGAAAGCCATGGGGACTTTGGCCGTCATGGCGGTTTGATGACGGCTGTTTTTTTACCGGTGTGTTACCGATTTATTTTTGATTGAGTGAGGACTTGCAGCATTATGATCATGGACACGTTACATCAATTGATCCAAAAAGCCAAAGCGCAACGTGTGCCGGTGCGCCACCATGCCGTGGCCACTTTTTCTATTGATAAAGCGCAGCGTTTATTTGGCCATCCTTTTTGTCGAGAGTATCATCACTTTTTGCGGGAAGTGGGGTTTTTGCATATTTATCAGCACCAGGTGTTAGGGCTTAGCCAAACCCCACCGAATGTGTATGACAAAAACAGTTTTTTATGGGCCACCTTGCAATTTCGCCAACAGTATTTTACCGATCCGCGTTTGAGCGTGGTAGAAAACAGCAACAACCAATGGTTTTTTTTGCTCAATCATGTCGATGGCAAACTTTACGGTTTTGATGCGATTGAAGCCAAATACACCAAAAATTATCGGCCCTTGTTACAACCCGAACCGGACAGCTTTACGGATTACTTGCACCGGTTTGTCGATAATTTCTTAAGAGATTAAAACCTGTGTAAAAAAAGAAATGTGAGGGATGGGATGATCAACGTCGTGATACGTTTATGAAGGAAACCTAACTCTCATATCTAAAAAATATACAATGCCGATAAGAAGTGGCAAATTGGCTTTGAATCGATTGATGAATGAACTTGAAGGATGATTGAAAGTTTTGATGTTAACACAGACAGTTAGACAAACTCTGTTATGGGACTCAATATTTTTTAAACATTGGCAACAAGATTTTGAGCATGCGAACAAAGTGCGTGAACTTAATCACGCTTTGTTCTACGAGACAAATTGATTCTTGTTAGGGTGGAGCCATCCCATCGAACTATGGCTGATTTTCAATGTATATAACCGTTGCTTTTCCGTAAAAGGGACCACTTGCTTGCCATACCAGCAAGCCATTTCCGCCTTGTGCACACACCTGCTCATGCACTTTTTCTTTTAATGTATTTATTTTAGTTGGCAAAGACTCAGCAAAACCTACATTAAGCTCGATAAGACCTATTTCGTGATATATGTCTTTTGGCGCTAAAGTATACACATTAAAATCGCAGTTAACCTCTCGACTTTCTACTTGATAGGTACCTGTTTTGGTAAAGGTTGCCGTTACACAGCCGGAAACCAAAAAAACAATGAGCAAAAACGCTATAATGTTCTTTATCATTTATACTTCCTTCTTTAACTTCTTTAACTTCTTTAACTTCTTTAACTTCTTTAAAATAAAATTGTTCCAAAACGAAAACATCAATTTCTAGCGATTATCACATGTGGGTTGCGACAACCACGAGCAAAGAAGCGTATGATACAATTCCTTACACTACATTTCTACAAATCAAAGCGTCTTTTGCAGTTGTATTGCTTACCTTATAATCAACTAAAAAATATCTCAATGCATCTCATCATCACGTGTGTTAGACGACTAAATCTTAGACAATACCCTGGTTTAAACGCTGCTTTATCGGGCATTGCTACAATCTAACCTGTTTTATGAGGGCTTTAAAAAACCCATTATTTGAAATTTACTTGGTTGGTATAACCTAAATCCCAGTTCACACCATCTATTGAAGACCAAACTTCATTGCTGCGAGATTTAACGCCAGCAAAGAGCATTATTCTATCTTTAAAAACTTCTAGCTTTCCACCATAGATCATTTCAAAAGGTAATTTGGCTTGTTCTTGTACCCAAGTCACACCATCTATTGAAGACCAAACATCACTAGTCATACGTATAACCGCATTCTCATCTTCTGTAAGAAGTTTTGTCACACTGCCCACTAGCCATAACTTATTTTTGAATACAATGGCTTCTTGATAGAAGTGATTACCGGAACCTGGAGTACTCGATATTAACGACCAATGGATACCATCTTCAGAACGGTAAAGGTTGTTCTCAAAACCACCCGCATCTGTGAAAACAAATAGATATTTATCTGTGGCTACGACAGATTTTCTATAACCCCAAAAATTGACTTCAGCGACTTCTCTCCAGCTGAGCGGGTTATTGGCTAATCCAACCCGATCATCATTGATACTCCATAATTCATTTTTAAAGATAACCAGTGAACCCGCATATCTCGTGTAGTTTGTGTCCATAACGGCTTCATAGTTTAGGCCATCTGCCGATTGATACAACTTGCCATCTCTAGAATGCCAATAATTATCTTCAAAAAATACTGACTGCTGGCTCAACACCAAACGGTCATAATCAAAATGGTTATTAACACTCAATGCGGTTTCTTTCCATGAAATTCCTTGTTGTGATTGATAAATGATAGAATCAGAACTTCCCAGCTTATAGGCTTCTCGATACATCGTATCTCCTACTATAGCCTGATACCGGTTTTCTTTTAAAGGCACACGTGTGGTTTCTCTTTGCCAATCAATACCATCTTTAGAGGAGTACATCTCATTCGCTGTATTGAATCTAAAGGCCCATAGTTTCGAATTAAAAGACAAAGCCGCATTTTGAGTATGAAATACAGGGGTTTGTTTTTTTACGAGTTGCCATGAAATAGCATCGGAAGATACCCATACGTCATCGGCGTTGCGTCCACCAAAAAGCCAAAGTTGTTCATCATGTTCAATCACATGATGAAAATAGCGCTTAGGAAATGCCGCATTGTCTACTTCTTTTACCCAATTTACACCATCTTCAGAAGACCAAACATCATTGAATGTTTCGAGCATTCTACCTGCGATGACCCATAATTTATCTTGAAAGCTAACCACTTGGAACCATTGCCTTAACAAGGGTTCAAGGTTATTGGCAATGCGTTTCCAAGTTATTCCGTCTGTTGAAGCCCATACGTCTCCTGGTATTCCATTTTCACTCGAATTCAAGATCATGAGTTGATCATTGTGCACCACAAGTTTAGAGCTCGAATCAAACAACATAGGCAAAGGGTTAACATTGCGTTTAACCCAGTTGATACCATCTTCTGAAGTCCAGATATCATCATATACTATCGGGTTTTCATCCTCATCGAGGCCAGATCCGCCAACGACATACAGTGTGTCGTTAAAAACGACAACGCCATGCATATAACGATAGCCGAATTCGGTATTGCCTTTTTCTAAATGCCACTGTTTACCATCAGTAGAAGACCATACTTGACTTTCTTTCTTGGAAAGATTGCCACCGATTACCCACATTTTATTTTTGAAGTTAACCCATTCAAAATGGCTGGTATCGAATGGAAAGCCTTGTCCGGTAACAGCCAATGACGCATGATGTTCACCGATTTTAAAGTTGAGCAGGGCGGGTTGTGAACGACTAAAGTTATCGTTAAGAAGACTTTTACCGGAAAAATATTGCGTTTTTCCATTCATACATTCTGTGATCACTGGCAATGCACATTCAAAATCACTACTCGAAGATAACTCAATACCCGTTGCATCGCCAGGTAGATAAATTTGAGATGAATCAGCGCCTAACCACGCTTCAAAGTGTAACTCTGGACTAAAAACATGTTGAACAACTTCTGCTGAGCCCGCCCAAAACGTGTCGCTTTCAGGGGTACTCACAGTAACGGTTGCTACACCTGCTGTTGTGGATTGCAAGAGTCCAGCATCATCAACCGTGGCTACGCGAGTATTCTTTGAAACAAAGTTTATTGGCAAATCGGCATTTGAAGTCACATTGAGAGTGACACTGTCACCAGCAAGTATTGCTGTGGTATTGGGCAACTCAAATGTGGTTTGAAATTTGGTAGTGATTGAATAGGTTGCCGTTACTGCTTTAAAAATGGCATCGGCATCGCGTGAGATGCTAATGGTCACTTCACCAGGTTTTAATACTGTTACAAGACCTTCTGCACTAACCGTCGCGAGATGAGTATCTGAAGATGTAAAGCTGAAATCTCCGCTACCTTCACTGCTTACTTTATTTTCAATCGTGTCACCGACGTTGGCTTGGATTTGAAGACCTCTTTCAAGCACAAGCGTTTGGTCCTGTAATTCTGGTTCAACAACCGTCGGTTCAGCCACTGTTTCTGGCTGAGGGTCATCGCCACCACAAGCAGCCAAAGAACATACGATTATGCAGCTTACTGTTTTCCAAGCTCGATTCACTGGTATCATGAAAATCCCTTATTAAAAAAATTGTATGTGTTTTTATACAGCATTCACTTCAAGTATTGGCTTAGCGCTAAGATTGCGGAATTATAGATAAGAAAAAAGATGAATAATAGACTTTTAATGGGGTAATCATGCAGAAGCAGAGCTTAGTTTAAGGTAACAAGGATTTTGTCTTCATATTTTGTCAATCCTTACATTGCGTTTAAAAACTCACCATGGCAGCTGTTGATTTAAAAATTGCCTAGAATCATTTTATGACGTTATCGCTGCCTCACTTTTTTATCATTCCTTACATCCGACCGTAAACTATTTTTTTCAAACTGCATGCTCCGTGCTATTTTTTGACAATCATGACAAAAATTAATGAATTTGATAGTCAATTAAACCCTTTTTTGAGAGGTGGCGTTTTGCCGAATTTGTTTAGTCTTTTTTTTAAATTATTCTGCATGAATTTATAAAATGCATTTGTTATCCTCTGCGGTTACTCTTGCATTCATCGGTCTTGATGATGTATCCGTCATGACATCACGCTTGCTGTATAGTGAATAAAAAAGATGTGTTATTAGTTGGGCAAGGTCATGATGCACAAGTTTTACGCACGTATGACTCTCAAGACAATCAGCAGGATGATAATGGTGACAATTGGTCTATGACGGGCCTGTATTTGAATGGCGCTTATACAACAGTACCTTACAACACGCAACATGATACTTTCCATTTACGACATTCCATG
>JBCCZV010000136.1:0-9720 GCA_039187085.1 Pseudomonadota bacterium | reverse complement strand
TAACCTAGCAATACGTAACATTACTCATTGGTTAACAAATATTGATGATAGTGAGTTAAAAAGTGATGTTGCGCAACAAGTAGCGATGCTTTACGAGCAAAGTAATTTGGAAAGCGGCTTTTTAGAATTAGCTTTTAAAAATCATGCCAACCTATTAAAAATAAACGGTCTTTTGGAAAAAAATACAACCTTTGGACAACAAACCAACCAATTGTTGACTGACCTTATTCAAGTAACAACTAGAAATTTTAATCAAGAGATTGCCGACTTTGATGATGTACTTGAACAAAGCAAAATCGTTTTAATTATATTGGTCGTCATTGTTATTGGGTTATTTTTAGGGTGTATGTATGGATATGTTCTACCAAAAATTACACGTCGACTCCAACAGCTAACGATTGATACTCAGTTAATTAGTGAAGGCCGATATGAAATAGCTATTAATTATTCCGGTGATGATGAAATTTCTTTGTTAGCAAAATCACTAGATGGTTTTAAGAGTATGCTCAAAGAAAAACAAAGGGTTGAGAGTGAAAGAGAAAAGCTCATTGAAAAATTAATGAAGTCGAATGAAGAGCTTGAAAGGTTCGCTTATATATGTTCGCATGATTTACAAGAGCCGCTGCGAATGATTCGTAGTTTTTCCACTAAACTTAAAGAACGCTTGAAAGATAAACTGGAGGGTGATGAGACTACCCTCAGATATTTTCGCTTTATTACTGAAGGTGCTGAGAATGCCCAAAATCTTATTCAAGATATTTTGGATTATGCTCGTATCAATAACAGTACCGAGGCATTTAGCCAAGTAAATACTAAAAATATGGTACTGTCTATAAAAGAAAATATGCAATTTCAGTTAGAAGCTGCTCAGGCTAGATTAACATTTGATTCTCTGCCAACAGTTATTGCCAATGAAACGCAGATATACCAATTATTATCAAATTTAATTAATAATGGATTGAAATATCAAAAAAAAGAGCGGATACCTCGCGTACATATTGCATGTGAAGAGAAGAAACACCATTGGCAGTTTTCTGTAAAGGATAATGGTATTGGTATTGAAAGACGACACCATGAGAAAATATTTCAAATATTTCAAAGGCTTAATAGAAAAAGTTTATTCTCAGGAACTGGAATAGGTTTGGCTATTTGCAAAAAGATTATGGAAAGACACGAAGGCAAAATATGGGTGGAATCTGACGGTTTTTCGGGTTCTGTTTTTTATTTCACGCTTCCCAAAAACCATGATATGGATGAAAATGAATGATGACGAGAACTAAATTAGCAGAAATTCTTCTGGTCGAAGACAATGAAGGTGATATCGAATTAACAAGAGAAGCATTTCAAGAAGCGCGATTTCGCAACAATTTACATGTCACCGAAGATGGTGATGAAGCTCTCGACTTTTTATATCGGCGTAATGGATATGAAGATGCCGTTCAACCCGATCTTATTTTACTGGATTTAAATCTTCCTCGAACAGATGGAAGTGAAGTATTATCTATTATTAAATCTGATACTAATTTACGAAGAATACCAGTGATCGTGTTAACAAGCTCTAAAGCAGATAAAGACGTGATAAAAAGTTATGATTTACAGGCAAATTGCTACATTGTTAAACCTGTAGATGCGATTAAGTTTATGGAAGTTGTACAGAGTGTCGAAAATTTTTGGATTGATGTGGTTTGTTTACCCAATGTGAATGAAAAAAATCGACTCGTTGTTTAAGATTAAATCTTGTTTGAATTTCTATAAACGAGAGCAACTTGTTGAGTTACTCTCGATAATCTTAATATTCACTTTCAAAAGAAGAGTTTTACACCCGCTCGGTGACTCATATATATTTGATATCGATTAGCGACAATAGGTGAATAACTGGCTGCATCGGGAGTCAGTAGTTCATCCTCAAGAAGATTGAACAAGGTTAAAAACCATTCAACATTAGGCAATAAATAGCTATTTACAAGCTAGAAAGTATCTTTGATAAGAATATCAGTGAGAGGTAGTTGACCTGGTTTAGGCCACGCGGGAGAGGTCGCTTTGCCCACAACAAGTAACATACTCACGAGATGATGTTCAGGTAATTTGATGATTTCCGACACTTTATCAGCATCAAAACCTATCATAGGGCAGCTATCATAACCTAATGCTTTAGCTGTTAGCATTATCGTTTGGGCAATGATACCTGTTGAACGTAAAGCTTCATCTCGTTGTAATTGTTCTTTACCTTCATAAAAAGGTTTTATCATAGGTACTAGAATATCTTGCGCAGACTTTGGTGCATTTTTCCAGTAGCGCTCAGGCTCTTTATCCCAAGATTTGATATCTGCACACATGACGAAAAGCAAAGAAGACTCGGTGACATGGGCTTGATCCCAAGCCGCTTCGCGAATTTGCTGCCTTATAGTAGGATTTTCGACGAGAACTAAACGCCAATGTTGAATATTAAAAGATGTAGGGGCTTGAATGGCATGTTCCAGCAAAGTATCAATGTCCTTTTGAGGTATTTTAAATTCAGGATCATAATTTTTGACAGCACGTCTCTCTTTAATGGCTTGTAAAGTATCCATAATCATCTCCAATATTTTTAAGGTAAGGGTATAAACTCTTCTTCGTCGCCAGGGACTTTAGGGAAACGCTGGTTTTTCCAATCATCTTTAGCTTGTTCAATACGCTCTTTACGGCTTGAAACGAAATTCCATTCTATAAAGCGTTTTGGCATTTTTTCACCACCAATAATAGCGATTTGGGCATCCGTTACAGCTTCAATGACTGTATTGGATGAATGATTTTCCAGTATTGCCATATTATAGGTTTCTAGATGTTCTTGTTCGATGCGTATATTACCAGATGCTACATAAATAGCTTGTTCTTCAACCTTGGGTAGGGTCAATGTTTGTCCTGGTTTTAAATGCGCTTCTACATACAAAGTTTCAGCAAAGGTTTTTACTGGAGAAGTTAAGCCGTAAGCGCTGCCCATCATCACACGTACCGGTATATTGTCGATCTGCGTTTGTGGAATATCGGCAGAAGGGTAATGATAAAAAGCCGGTTCAATTTCTTCATTTTTCTCAGGTAGTACATGCCATAACTGTAAACCATGTAATTCATGCTCGGTATGTTTGACTTCTTCACGTTCGCGCTCTGAGTGCACGATGCCTTTTCCTGCCACCATTAAATTAATATCGCCTGGATGAATAGGTTGAGAACTACCGAGTGAATCTCGATGAAAAATCTCACCTGCAAATAAGTAGGTAACGGTTGCTAAGTTAATATGTGGATGAGGTCTTACATTAATACCTTCACCAGAAGGAAAATGGGCAGGTCCCATATGATCAAAGAAAATCCAAGGACCAACCATTTGTTGCTTATGGAATGGCAATACACGTCTAACTGAAAAACCGCCGAGATCTTTTTCTCTCGGTTTAATGATGAGTTTTATTGTCATTATTTATCCTGTGACATAATCGTATCAAAATACATTAAAATACCCATGAAGCCTCTAATTTGAAGAAATGAATGTCGTCTCCTCCTGCATCTTCTATGACTTCCTCAGCGATATAATAACTATAACTCATGTCTAATGCTACGTGGCGATTGACTTGGTAATCAAAACTCACTGAAGGAATATGTGCCACTAAATCTCCAGAGCTCCCCACCGTTGTATTTAATGGGTTTAAGCCTCGTACATATACCGCGTCATTTTCTTCTAGCCGCCAGAAAATATCCCAATCTGCAGAAAAAGTTAAGCTTTCTGAAAGAATAAGTCGTATTTCAGGCTCCAAGTTATAAAAGTTTTGAGGAGCTAAAACGGAAGCTTCCTCAAAATAACTTAGATTTGGGAAAAGGGGGTTAAATGTTTTGAGTTTATCATCATTAGCATTATCATCCCCACTTGCAATGTTAGCACTCAGTGAGAAACGCGGCTTCCAACGACTGGATAATAAGGTATAACCAGTACGACTCGCTAAAGTCCAGGCGTTAATTTCTTGGTCACCAAAATCACCAAATTGATAGATAGCCTCAAAATTCCAGTCCCAAGTAGCTTTTTTTCCAAAAATCCGTGTGCCAAGAGAATGCCGTTTCTCATTGGCTTCACCAGAAAAGTATTCAGCGTTCGCACGATAAGAGCCCACATAGTAAATGTCTGCCGAAGTTCGCTTAAATTGTGTTGTTGTATAGAGACCCCACAAAGTATCATCGGTATTGGCATCATTGCTAAAGGTTTCTTCATCCACATCCACTTGACTTAAAGCAAAAACACGATAACTCGTCGAGTTAAATTGTTTATCGATACGAACGCCGTCAAAGGCTCGACGGACGTTAGGACCGTTTCTAACACCCACCAAACGTGTAGAGCCTAACTTCATTTCTTGACGTCCAACACGATATACCCACCCATTGCTTTTTAGATCAAAGAAGGCTTGAGTGATATCCAATTTGTCTTTGTCGAAAGGGCCCGGTCTTAGGTCATCCTTATCAACCAAATGACTTCCTATTTCAACAAAAGCACGAAAATTTTCACCAAAATGAAAGTCGCCATGCAAAAGCAAACGATGCAGCAATAGATACCCATCAGGAGCACCGAATAAACCAAAACGGTCATTATCAAAATGATTGAAACGTTGACGTAAAGTGCCACCAAAAGAGGCATAACTTTCATCACCTATGGGGGTGTATTTGATACTGTCATACCAATCAGGTTCCGTTTCATTTTTTAAGTACTGATAGTCTTCCAACCAACGATACATTTTAAAATCAGGATCATTAGCATGAGTTAGAGTTATTGTTAAAAGCCAAATTAGAATAAATAAAAATACTTTTAAAAACACTTATTATGCTCCAAGTTGATTACCCGCAATAAATCCCAATGTCATACAAACGACAAGCAAAGCACCCACGAGTTTTGGGGGAGCAGGTAGAGGTAAGTCAAACCATCGACAAATGAAGCCAATAAATAATCCAAGTGAAATACCAAGAAGCGTATTGATATCAATCATGAGTTTCTTTCTCTTGTGAGTTGCCTGATGGTCCACCACACTTTTCTAGTTGTGTTTGAGGGCGTTGTTTTGCTAAATATTTATCAGTAAGAATGTAACCCGTAGTCATAGCGACAACCAAAAGAGCTCCATTGAATACCGGAGGGGCGGGTACAGGAATAGAAAATACACTACAAAAAATTCCTATTACGACACCTAATAAAAGTCCTAAAGCTGTTTTGATATTCATGATTTATCACCTTTGATCGGATAAGCTGCAAGATAATGTTTTACTTTAGGTGCAGTTAATCCTTTATGAAAAGCCAAAACGGCATCTTGTAACGGCTTGTCAGCGTGAGTGACACGGTCGTGATGCCTAAGATGTTGCTCCCAACTATCTTCCATAAAATGTTCGATAAAAAAGCTTTCATTATCGGTATCTTCATAAACCCCCCAACTATGAGAGCCATTACGACCACGAATATCCTTCAAACGGTATATGGCTTGAAGAAATGCATTTTTATTTTTTATATCAATCTCATAACAAATCTGAATTTTTACAGGCCCCGCTTCATACAAATCACGATCCAGGCTTGCTGGTTCTGGCCAATGATGAGAAGGGGAGTGGTCATCAGTTTTGCTTTGTTGAAGTTTTGATTGATATGAAAAGAAGATAAAAACAACACCACCTATGGCTGCAGATATCATGGCGGTTTGCATAGAAGCTACAGAGGCTAACCATCCCCAAAATGTAGCGCCAAGGCTCATGCTACCAAAAAATACCATGAGAAAAACTGCCAAGCCCCTAGCTCTTACCCATTCTGGTAATGCCAACTGTGCTGAGGTATTAAAACTGGCAAGTACTAAAATCCAGCTCACGCCAAAGATTAAACTGGCAAATAGAGCCGCATTTTGATGGGTGGTAATCGCAAAAAATGCGGTGACTAATGAAGTGCCTAAAGTACCAACAATAACCATTTGATTAGCATTAAGGTGATTTTTTATGCGTGGTAATACCAAACCGCCTGCTACAGCGCCAAAGCCAATAGCTCCCATCATAAGACCAAAAAAGGTCGCGTCTCCAGCAAGCTGTTCTTTGGACAGTAAAGGCAATAATCCCCAAAAGGCATTTGCAAAAAACATAAAGCCAAATACATGCCACATAGTGGCTTTCAAAGCCGTACTATGAAGAGCAAATCGAACTCCAGCCTTCATGGCTGAACCTATATGCTCTGGGGAACGGGTTCGTGAAATTTCAGGAGGAGAATATTGCCACCACCATAAGGCTGAAATGATCATGATGAAGGAAATAGCATTAGCAATAAAAGGAGAAGCAATACCATAAATACTAATCAGAATGCCTGCCAATGCCGGACCAATGGCTCGACTTAAATTAATACTGATACCACCTAAAGCAACCGCTTGCGGAAGATCCTCTGATTTGACCATGCTTGGAATAACAGATTGCCAAGCAGGTGCCATGAAAGCCGCACCTGCACCTAATAAAAAGGTAAAAAGCAAAAGAGAATTTACTGTAACCTGTTCAAACGAGACAATCATTGCAAAAACAATAGCTGCGCCTAGCATAGCAATATTAGTCAATATCAAAAGAGTTTTACGGTTAAAGATGTCAGCAAGTGCGCCAGCGGGTAAGGCAAATAAGAAAACCGGTAGCGTTGTTGCTGTCTGCACAAGGGCAATGTCAATTGCTGATGGAGATAGGCTAGTCATTAACCAGCCTGCTCCAACGGAATGCATCCAAGTCCCTATATTTGAAACCAACGCCGCAAGCCACATAACCGTGAAAACACGATATTTAAATGGGCTTAAGGCGGATTTTTGTTGAGTATTTTTGATTGTTGTAGACATAATTATACAGCAAAGCAGCTACAGCCGAGCGCTCCCCAAAATGCATTTTTAGCTTGAGTCGCAATCGGTAAAGGCGTATTCCAAGCAATGTTGTGATGATGTCCGTGTAGACTGCAGGCTGTAGCACAGCACTGATCGTTGGCTGCATTTTTCTGCATTTGCTTGGCTATAGCGGCGGCTGTTGCTGGATCTTGTTGAGTAGGTAAACCGTAATGACCACCAAATTCATTAACAGGAGACCAATCGGGCATAGCGGGTGGTAATGGTGGATTATGATTGGAAAACTCTTGATCGGCATAAACGATGTTGCCTGCCATTACCGTCATGACAGAGTGAATATTTTTGATTTCCTCTTCTTCAATCGTCATTAAATCATTCGAAAGAACCGCTAGATCAGCATATTCACCAACACTTAAGGCACCTTTTGCATGATCTTCGCCGGAGAACCAGCTTGAACCCTTCGTCCATAAATAAAGAGCCGTTTCACGGTCTAAACGATTCTCATCATACAAGCTCACACCACCTAAAGTTTTTCCGGTAATCATCCAGTAAAGCGACACAAAAGGATTGTAGCTTGCAACGCGAGTCGCATCAGTTCCACCGCCTACGGGAACATCCATTTCTAACATTTTTTTAATAGGAGGTGTGGATTTTGCGGCATCAGCACCGTAACGATTAATGAAATACTCGCCTTGAAAAGCCATACGATGTTGAACTGCAATACCGCCACCCAAAGCTTTTACACGTTCAATATTTTTATCAGAAATGGTTTCCGCATGATCGATGATAAACCGCAAACCGTTGAAAGGAATTTCTTGATTAACACGCTCAAAAACATTGAGAAATCTATCAATAGTCTCGTCATAAGTAGCGTGAATGCGGAAAGGCCAACGGTTTTCAACCAGAACGCGAGTGATATCTTCAAGTTCGGCTTCCATGACCGGCGCGACATCTGGGCGAGGTTCTAAGAAATTTTCAAAATCTGCAGCAGACCATGTCAGGTTTTCACCCGCCCCATTCATTCGTAATAAATCGTCTCCATCACCATAAGACACCAAGTCGGTCCACCGTTGGTAGTCTTGTAATTCTTCTCCCTTGTTCTGAGCAAAAAGGTTATAAGCAACACGGACAGTCATTTCTCCATTGGCGTGGAGTTTCTGAATAATTTTGTAATCGTCTGGATAGTTTTGACCGCCACCTCCTGCATCGATAACAGAAGTAATGCCCAGACGGTTCATTTCACGCATATAATGTCTTGAAGAATTGTATTGGTATTCTTCTGGAAGGGCTGGGCCTTTAGAAAGTGTTGAATATAAAATCAGAGCAGAAGGCTTAGCTACTAATAACCCTGTTGGATTGCCTTGACTGTCTTTTTCTATCACGCCACCGGGTGGGTTAGGGGTTTTTTTATCCATACCTAAGGCTCTTATAGCCGCTTGGTTAAGAAGTGCTTGGCCATACAAGTGTAAAATAAAAACTGGAGTCTCAGGAGCAGCTTTATTAATTTCTTCTAATGTGGGTAAACGTCTTTCACTAAACTGAAATTCACTCCAACCACCAACAACTCTTATCCATTGTGGTGCAGGGGTACGCTCCGCTTGTTGCTTAAGTCTTTCAAGAGCGAGTTCGACAGAAGGAATACCTTCCCATCGAAGTTCCAGATTGTAATTTAGTCCACCACGAATTAAATGTGTATGCGAATCATTTAAACCAGGAATCACCCGACGTTTATTAAGATTAACAATTTCGGTGCTATCATCAGCCAATTTCATGATATCAGTGTCATTTCCAGTCGCTAAAACTTTGCCATCGGCTAAAGCTATGGCTGAAACTTCTTTACGCTTGTCATCTAGCGTAGTGATTTTCCCATTATGCAAAATCAAATTTGGTGTTAAATTATCCATAGATAAATCTCCAAACATTGGAAAAATAATTTATTGCGACACCAGCTCTTGAAAGCGTATCTGATTCAATAATAGGTTTTGGTTTTATAACCTTATTAGACATTAACGCTTTACCTCATGGCGATAGCAACGATTTGAATGTGTTGGAGAGATTTAACCATCTCTCCAAAAATATAAAGATCAGAAATTATGCTGCGGAGGGAATAACTTGAGGGTTAGAACCACGCTGAGGATTTTTATGAACCATGGTAGATGCATAATCAATGCCCATACCATAGGCACCACTCACTTCTCTGACAAGATTAGTCACATCATCGTAAGTTTCTTTACGACTCCAATCACGCTGGAATTCAAGTAAAACTTGTTGCCAAGTGCGTGGTTGTGCGCCTGCTTGAATCATCATTTGTATAGCCATGTTGTGCGCTTCTAAAGAAGTTGCACCACAAGCATCAGCTACAAAAAATACTTCAAAACCTTCATCTAAAGCACAAATTGTGGGGAAAGCAATACAAACTTCAGTCCACAAACCTGAAAGTACAAGTTTTTTCTTGCCAGTGGTTTTTACAGCTTTAACAAATCCTTCATCTTCCCAGGAATTCATTGAAGAGCGTTCAATGGTTGCTTGTCCATCTAATGCTTCAATAAGCTCTGGCCAGGTATAACCAGAAAAACTTTCTGTTTCAACTGTTGTTAAAATGGTAGGAACATTAAATATTTTAGCTGCTTTCGCTAAGCCAATCGTATTGTTCTTAATAGCTTGTCTATCATGACTTTGAACGCCAAAGCTCATTTGAGGCTGGTGATCAATAAAGGCGATAACACAATTGTCAGGAGTAAGAAGTTTTTCTGTAGCTGCAGTCATATTGCTCTCCAAAAATGTTAGATTTTACTTAGAGACTGCTTAATCAATTTAATTAAGCAGCGTGTAAGAGAATACACTTTTAAAGTTTATCTGTTTTTTATGTTTT
>JBCCZV010000135.1:0-9811 GCA_039187085.1 Pseudomonadota bacterium | reverse complement strand
CACCCTACTAAAGCTTTATACTCTGTAAAGGATTCCATGATCCAAATAAAAAGAGTAATTGCTCCAAGAGCCATGAGTTGATGTATCGGTGTTGTTATGCCTATAGATGCCAATAAACTTTCTTCTCTTTTGACAACCATATCAATAGCGACGCCGATCAAAATTTCAGGGAAAATATCAAAAATTTTGTTCACAACCGACCAAAATGTCGCTTTTTTCAAGTTGAAATGATAGGAGCGGGCATAATCGATAAGCCGCATTATGGGTGATGACATAGATTCAATCCTCAGGATACTGCCTTTGAATACTTATCGCTTTTACGCGACGAGTCAAGATTTTGGATGTCTATAACGCGAAAAATGTCATCCTATGCAGGATGTACCATGGCATGATGAAAGCCTGAATATCATAAAGAATCAAGAGCAGCTTAAGTGTTTACAAATTTTGTTGATGTTATAAATTGTATAACAACGAAACGTTCTAGTTTTTCACGATTTAACGCTTGTGAAGGTTCAATAAAAATATCTTCATCATCAAACTCGCTGAGTGGCATAGCCAATAATTGATTGACAAAGTTTTCGACAATGTTTTCCTTATTGCGTGCTTCACTTAAGTTACGATAAATCATTGCACAAATTTCTAACTGAAGTTCCGGCCAATCATCGGCTCTGCAAACATCATTGGTCAGTAACAAATGCCCGAAAGTTGCCTGTTCACCATTGATTGCCGTTTGTAAATTGCATTTCGGTGATTGCATATAAATGTCCTCATATTTTTATTGTAATGGCGACATCGTTGACAAAATAAAGATCTTTAAGTATTTAATATATTCATTCCTTAATCGATCAATAGTGTTGTCTAAAGCGCCATATAGGACAGAAGTATTTTGTTTCACTATGTTTAAAATTAAAGTCATAGTGGATGCTTATTCTTGTTTTTTTATTACGAAAAACGAATACAGAATAGGTTATCATCTTAGAGTCTTAAGATAATGACGAAAGCTTTGGATTTCAAGCACTCAGGTGTGTTAAAAGCGTATCTGTTTGCAAAATCTTAGAAAAGAAATTCACAAAACTCGATACACTTGTTAAAAAGCATGAAAATGTTAAGAGAGATTAACCAAGATGTCTAATAATATTAGGAATCAATCTCGGATTCCAACAAGATCTCACGTTGTGCAATGAGGTCATCAACGGCATCTGGTTCCGCTAAAGTCGATGTGTCGCCAAGATGTGATAAATCGTTTTCAGCAATTTTGCGTAAAATTCTACGCATAATTTTCCCAGAACGAGTTTTTGGTAAACGTGGCGCCCACTGAATAATATCGGGTTTGGCGATGGGACTGATCTCTTGTGCAACAAACGCTAACAATTCTTTTGTTAACGTTTCACTTTCTGTTACCCCTTCCATCAAGGTAACATAAGCGTAAATTCCTTGACCTTTGACATCGTGAGGAAAACCGACCACGGCTGCTTCAGCAACCTGAGGATGCAAAACTAAAGCACTTTCTATTTCTGCCGTTCCCATCCGGTGACCAGAAACATTTAAAACATCATCAATTCTGCCTGTTATCCAGTAGTAACCATCACTGTCGCGCTTTGCGCCGTCACCTGTAAAATAGTAACCAGAGTAATGGCTAAAGTAAGTCGAAAAAAAGCGTTTAGCATCACCATAAACGCCGCGCATTTGTCCAGGCCACGAACGTTTTAACGCTAAGATACCTGAAGTCTCGCCAGCTAACTCATTGCCATCGTTATCTAAAATCACAGGCTCAATACCAAAAAATGGCCGAGTAGCTGAACCAGGTTTTAAGGCGGTAGCACCAGGTAAAGGAGCAATTAAGATACCGCCTGTTTCAGTTTGCCACCAAGTATCCACAATAGGACACCGCGACTCGCCTACCACACGGTGATACCACATCCAGGCTTCGGGGTTGATAGGTTCTCCAACAGTGCCCAATAAACGCAATGAAGAACGATCATGTTGAGTAACCAGATCGTCGCTCAAACGCATGAGCGCGCGTAATGCAGTAGGGGCTGTATAGAAAATTGTGACACCATGTTTGGCAATAATCTGCCAGAAACGAGAAGCATCCGGGTAAGTCGGTAAACCTTCAAACACAAGAGTGGTTGCGCCATTACACAATGGCCCATAAAAAATATAACTATGGCCCGTAATCCAACCGGCGTCAGCCGTACACCAATAAATATCGTCGTCTTTGACGTCGAAAATGTAATGATGTGTCATAGCGGCGTAAACTAAATATCCACCGCTGGTGTGCATAACACCTTTAGGTTGGCCGGTAGAACCGGAAGTATACAAAATAAATAAAGGATCTTCCGCTGCCATTGGCTCAGGAGGGCATTCATCAGACATTTGTGATACGGCAAGGTGGTAATCAATGTCGCGCTCAGGTTGCCAGGTAATATTAGATGAATCTTGGCTTTTAATTACAATCACTTTTTCAACGTTAGGGCATTGAGTCAAAGCTTCATCGGCGTGATGTTTTAATGGAATAACTTTATTGCCACGAATGCCTTGATCAGCGGTTATCACCAAGCGACAATCACTGTCGAGAATCCTGGCTTGCAATGAAGTGGGAGAGAAGCCACCAAAAACCACAGAATGAATAGCACCAATGCGGGCACAAGCTAGCATTGCATAGCCCACTTCAGGAATCATTGGCATATAAATGCAGACACGATCACCCTTTTGGATGCCAACAGATTTTAATAAATTAGCAAAACGATTAACGTGATCATGAAGTTGTTGGTAGGTTATGGATTGAGAATGCTCTGGATTATCGCCTTCCCATATCATAGCAACTTTATCAGCTTTTTCGGGTAAGTGACGATCTACGCAGTTATAAGCAACATTCAGCTTGCCATCGGCGAACCATTCAATATCAGCAGTGTTATAGTCGTAGTTGCCCGCTTGTGTCGGAGGTTCAAACCAGGTAACAAACTTTTCTGCTTGAGATAACCAAAAAGTATCGGACTCTTCTATCGATTGTCGATAGAGCTCTTGATAAGTTTTATCATCAATCGTTGCTTGTTCTTGAAATGAGTTAGGTACAGCAAACACTTTTGAAGTCATGGGCGAATCCTTAAGGCATTACCATATTCGTCTATTCAAGCGTTACCTCAAGGTTATCAATAAGACGCGTTTTCCCTAAATAGGCAGCAACAAGAATGACGAGTTGTTTGGTATCTTCACTGGGTTTAAATAAGGTTTGTCGAGAACGTATAACAAAATAATCCACATTAAAGCCTTTGCTTGAAAGATTTGCAACGCAGTGATTTTCAATGCTCACATAATCGGCATGTTCATTTTGCAAAGCCTCTGCCGCATGATCCAGTGTGGCTTTGATATAGGCAGCGGTGCATCTATCCTCGTCTGATAAATAACCGTTACGTGAGCTCATTGCTAGTCCAGATGCTTCTCTACACGTTTCCACACCAATAATTTGAATGGGGAGATTTAAATCTTCAGTCATTTTTCTAATGATATGAAGTTGTTGGTAATCCTTTTTGCCGAAAACGGCAATATCTGGCTGTACCATATTAAATAATTTTGCGACAACAGTGGCTACGCCAGCAAAATGTCCTGGTCGTGATGCACCGCAAAGTATTTGTCCAATCGTGGGCACAGATACTAGAGTTTGTTCGCTCAATGGTTTGGGGTAAATGGTTTTTGCACTGGGGGAAAATAATAAAGAGGTATCGATAGCTTGCAAACGTTTTTTATCCTCCGCAAGCGTTCGAGGGTAAGTGTCTAGATCTTCATTGGCACTAAATTGTAAAGGATTGACAAAAATACTGCTAACCACTCGGTCGCAATGGTTCAGTGCTTCTTCAATCAACGATAAATGGCCTTCGTGAAGATTGCCCATGGTAGGGACAAAACCAATAATCAGCCCTTCTTGTTTCCAAGTTTTAATGTGTTCTCTTAAAGTCGATAGATCTTCGGTGAATAACATAGTTAACGTCTCCTACAAAGGCTTGTCACATGTCATGTTGTTATCATATCGCTAGGGCATGTTGTGACGTGGAAGAGAGATTTTAAGAAAGAAATTGGTGCGCAGTATCAGGAAACGTTTGATGTTCTACCGCTGATTTGTACGCGGAAATAGCGCCAGAGATGCTGCCTGATTCTTCTAAAAAATTTTTGACAAACTTGGGCGGACGACCAGGTGATATACCCAAAATATCGTAAATCACTAAGACTTGCGCGTCGGTATCACTGCCAGCACCGATACCTATCGTAGGAATCGATAGTGACTCAGTCACCTTTTTTCCTAAACTTGAAGGCACACATTCTAATACAAGCAAACTAATGCCTGCATTTGTTAAATTGATCGCCTCATTCATTAATTGCTCGGCTTCTTCGCTGGTTTTCCCCTGTACTTGAAAAGCCCCAATGGCATTGACAGATTGTGGGGTTAAACCCAGATGCCCGCAAACTGGGATACCCCGTTCAGTGAGCATAGCGACGGTTTCTAATAGCCAGTCACCACCTTCAAGCTTGACCATATGTGCGCCTGCTTGCATTAATTGCGTAGCATTTTCTAAAGTTTGTTCAGGTGTGCTGTAAGCCATGTAAGGTAAATCCGCAATAATGAAAGAATGTTGATTACTGCGACTCACGCATCGTGTGTGATAACACATATCAGACATGGTAACTGGGACCGTCGTATTATGGCCTTGAACAACATTTCCCAATGAGTCACCAACCAAAATTGCATCAATTTCGCAGGATTCCATGGTACGTGAAAAGCTGGCATCATAAGCCGTTAAGACCGCAAATTTTTGTTGCTGAGCTTTATATTCTTTCAATTTTTTAATAGTGATTTTATTCATATTAAAGGCACTCGCGTTAATAAATCGTTAACTGAGTTTATGAGCGGAAATTTTATTTAATTCAGATAACAGCTGTTTAATACGGCTTCCGTCAGGTAAGACGAGAGCTTCGTCAATTTCGCAAAGTGGTGCTAGTACGAAATCTCTTTCTTTTAGGCCGTAATGCGGAACGGTAAGCACATGGGTGTCAATCATGGCATTGCCAAACACCAGAAGATCGAGATCCAATGTGCGAGATCCCCATTTTACAGTACGTGTTCGTCCATGAGTATCTTCTATCATTTGTAAAGCCGATAAAAGCTCAAAAGGCGAGAGACTCGTGTTTACTTGAATAACCGCATTAAAATAGTCGGGTTGAGTCATGCCGGCCATCGGTGGGCTACGATAAATGCTCGACCGCTTCATAACATGAACAGCGTTGAGTAGATTGATTTCATCAATAGCGGTGACAATATGACGTTTACGGTCATCAATATTACTGCCAAGTCCGATGTAGGCGGTAATGGGCTTCAAGAAGAGTTCCTCTTGTTGTTTTTGCGTGGAGGGCGTCGGCGTCGTCGAGGACCCGAGGGCGTTAATGCTTTAACCATAGCACGGCGTTGAGTATCATCCACTTCTTGAAACTGTGTCCACCAATCACTGAGTTCCTGAACAGGTTCACCGGCTTCAGCACGTAAAAGCAAAAAATCGTAAGCAGCGCGAAACCTTGCTTGAGAAAGGAGTTGCTCGGCTCTTCTGCCATTGCGTTTATTTAATTGAAATTGCATGGCCCATATTTCACGAATCACAATAGCAAAACGACGAGGTATGGTGATGGCTGCGTGTTGAATAGCAAGGATTTCGCCACAAGCTCTATGGAAAGCTTCCATAATCGGCATATCTTGTTGATGATAGGTTTCTGTTAAGCCATTCAATGGATACCAAAGCATAGCGGCATAGAAAAACGCTGGAGTGACGGGGCGATTAATCGCGATGCGTTTATCTGTGTTTTGCATAACGAGTTGGATAAACTGACGCACAACATCTTGTGATGGCGATTCGGCCTCGGTTGTAGTCTGAAGCGCCTGATGTGTCAGAGGGAAAAGTAACTCGAACAATTGGTAGGTGGAAAGTTGTTCTAGGGTGGCTTTGGCATGGCCGCTTAGGAACAACTTCAAGCTTTCATCCCACAAACGAGCTTTTGGAACGCCCTGAATTAAATGGGCGAGTTGTGGAATCAGCTGACGCGATTTTTCGTCAATGTCCAAAGCCAATTTGGCGCTGAGGCGTACAGCCCGTAACATGCGTACTGGATCTTCACGATAGCGGGTTTCTGCGTTGCCAATGAGATGTAGCTTCCTCTCAGCAATGTGCTGCATACCGCCAACGAAATCGACAATAGAAAAATCTTTGATATTGTAATAAAGCGCGTTCACAGTAAAGTCGCGGCGTATAACGTCTTCGTCAATGGTGCCATATACGTTATCGCGTAAGATCATTCCGCTTTCGGATTGATTCTTCTGTTGATGTTCTGGCTTATGATGGCCACGAAATGTGGCTACCTCAATGATATCTCGGCCAAAATAAACATGCGCCAGACGGAAGCGTCGTCCAATGAGACGGCAATTTTTAAACAGGTGTTTGACTTCTTCCGGTGTCGCGTTGGTAGCTATGTCAAAATCTTTAGGTTTGAGGCCTAACAGTAAATCCCTAACACCACCGCCTACTAAATAAGCTTCATAGCCTGCGGAGCTAAGCCGCGTTAAAACTTTCAGGGCGTTATTACTGATATGCTTTCTCGAAACCGAGTGCTTATCTCGAGGTGTAATAACTGGGTTGGCTCTTGCGTGGAAACCAGGCTGTTTTTGAGACTGTCGCCAAAATGAAAAAATTTTGGTAAAAATGACTACTTCCTCTTAATCGCTTATGACAAATCTCAACGCGTTTATAGCCCAATCGTCAGAAATTGGTGCGTTATCTTGTCCAGAAATATATGACTTTGTCCAAACACTCACGATTGTTTAGCCGACTGTAAAGCTTATCGTGGCAGGTAAGTCACCAAAAATTTCGATAATGATACACGCATTTTTCGTGAGAGTGAAATACTCAGATAAGGACTCAATAATGTTGATGATTGGGTAATGCTGACAACCGCCAATTGCTTATCGCCCATTCAATAATCTCTTGGGTGGGAAGCTGCTGGAGAGCCTCAGGTGGGTTTTGTCGCATAAGTTGTAGTGCATCCCATAGGTTTTGACTTGGAGTGAGAGGATTTATAGCAAGCGCATGATTTTGTTTGCTCAATTTTTTGTGCTCATCGTCCAGAACCAGTGGCAAATGACACCACTTGGGTGCTTTCCAACCCAGTGTTTGAAACAAGGCTACTTGTCTTGAGGTGCTAGAAAGCAAATCTACTCCTCTAACAACTTCTGTAATGCCTTGCAAATAATCATCAATTACCACAACAAATTGATACGCTAGCAGACCATCTTTGCGAACAACGACAAAGTCATCAAGGTCTTGTGATGTTTGAGTGCCCATATGCTCGTCGACAAAACCTATAGATTTTTTAGATAAATGAATACGCTGTGAAGTTGCTATTTCTGCTTTTGGGGGGTGTTGTAAACAAAAACCATCATAAAGACCACCTAAGGTTTTTAAGCGTTGACGGTTACAACAACAGGGAAACAGTAGACTCTGGTCAGCTAAGGTTTGAAGGTGTTGGCCATAAAGTGTTAGACGTTGGCTTTGATAAATCACATCGCCATCCCATGCTAAGCCATGTGATAGTAAGGTTGAGAGTATATTTTTATCTGCACCGAGTTTGACTCGAGGTTGGTCAATATCTTCGATTCTGACCAGCCATTTTCCTCGATATGAACGAGCTTGTAAAAAGCTGGCTAATGCGGTGACTAGAGAGCCTAAATGTAAATCGCCGGTGGGTGAAGGAGCAAAACGTCCGATATAAGTCATGTAGCTTAAAAAGATAAAACGCCATGAAAATAGGCTAGAAGCCCTATTATTTGTACGTAGGACGTTCGTCTAGAACGTCCTACGTATGAGCTGATTTAGATGAAAACTCTCGAAATAAATTAAACCTTACCCAGCTGTCTTTCTTTAATTTCTGCTAAGGTTTTGCAATCGATACAAAGCGTGGCTGTGGGTCTGGCTTCTAAGCGGCGAATACCAATTTCGATACCGCATGACTCACAAAAACCATAGTCATCATCATCAATTTGTTGTATCGCCTCCGTGATTTTTTTAAGCAGTTTACGCTCTCGATCGCGAGTGCGTAACTCTAAACTAAACTCCTCTTCTTGTGATGCTCTGTCAACAGGATCAGGAAAGTTTGCCGCTTCGTCCTTCATGTGAGTCACTGTGCGATCGACTTCTTCCATCAATTGTTGTTTCCAAGAATTCAATATTTTTCTAAAGTGCGCCATTTGCTCCTTATTCATATAAGATTCATTTGGCTGCTCTTCATAGGGTTCGATGCCCAAAATACCAAGCTGTGTTGCTGTAGAAATTTTGTTCTGTTGAGGCATCATGGTCTCCCACCTCATTGATAAAATTCAGATATCTCACTAAGCGAATCGCTTAGTGAACGAGCTATTTTGCTACGAGCGTGTCGAGCTAGTGGATAAATATGGTGTTAAATGGCGATAAAATCAACCTGGCAAGTTGAAATTGCGACATTTTTCTAATTTCGTGCAATGCTTCATAGGGGGTTTAAGGTTTATATAAAGATATAAAATTCAATGGTTTATCTATACTTATACCTTGTGGAGAAATCTCTGTTTTATAACACAAAATTTTGATACCTCTTTGCATTGCTTGATAAAGTTGCTTGGCATAGGTGCTATCAATATGTTCGGCAACAGTGACTTCTTCAATGCCGCTGTGATTGATGCAGTAAAACATAACCGCTTCGAAGCCTTGCTGCTTGAGCAGCATTAATTCTTGTAAATGTTTTTGTCCGCGAGTTGTCACAGCATCTGGAAAAGTGCCAATGTTATTTTGTTCCAATAAGGTGACGCTTTTCACCTCCATGAAGGTCTTGGTTGATGTTTCCAGAACAAAGTCTATGCGGGATGCGTGGTTTTCTAAACGGACTTCTCTGGAATAACGGACAGAAGGCGGAAACTCTTTGAGCTGACTCTGGTCTAAGGCCTCAGCAACTAGCTGATTAGCTCTGTGAGTGTTCACAATAATCCATTGGTTATCAGGGGTCTGTGCTAACTCCCAAGTCAAAGAGTATTTTCGTTTGGGGTTTTGCGAGTTGGATAACCAAACAGGCTGGCCGGGAAACAGGCAATTTCTCATAGAGCCTGTGTTAGGACAATGAGCTGTTACTCGTTCACCGCTCGTTAATTCAACGTCGACCAGAAAGCGTTTGTATCGTCGAATTAAGATGCCTTGAATCAGGGGAGGATCAAATTTCATGATTATTATCTTCTCGAATAATCCACCCGTCTCGGATAGAAATAGGAAAAGGCTGAAGTTGGCGACCTTGACAAGGACCCCACGTGCAAAGCCCGTTTTGAATGTTAAACAAGGCACCATGAAGTGCGCACTGGATTTGTGAGCCATCTAAGCTCATAAATTGGTCGGCTTGCCATTGTAATTCCACGCCAGCATGGGGGCAGCGGTTTATGTAAGCAAAAGCTTCTAGACCCTGACGAACAATAAAAAAGCTCGTGTTATCATTGAGAGAAAAGGCTTTTCCTTGGCCATCGCAGATATCGGTAAGAAGACAGACTTTTTGTTCCATAGTAACAGCCTCTTTCTACAATCTCATATATTTTGAACAGTTTACAGGCTAAAGCTTTGATATACGAATTACCAAAATCCCATTATCACAAAAAATTGTCCAACCATATGAAAATAAAACAGTAAATTGCTAACGAATAGAGCAAACAAAAATTTTATGGTTTCCGTATAAAAGCCAACGTGAAGGATTCAATCGTTGCAAT
>JBCCZV010000134.1:0-9956 GCA_039187085.1 Pseudomonadota bacterium | reverse complement strand
TTTTTAACAAACCTATTTTTTTTGACTTTGCTAATTTGATTGGTTTTTCTGTCAATTGTCGCCAATTCATCACTGCCTAGAATAATAGGCTCTGTGATATTAACACTTATATTTTTCCATTTTGGATAATCGAAGTTCATTCTTATTCCTAAAGGTAAACATTGAGTCTTTTTAATGCCAATACTAGTCTGGAGAATCGATTTGATCTGTTTTTTGTTTGTATTTACTAGTAACTAACGCTTAACAACTTACTTATAATGTATTGTGAGCACAATAGCACTCACAATATCAACTGCCTTAATTAATCGATGGCAAATAACAAGGCAGCCGCACCAACTGCTACGAGAGCTAACGCAGGCGCACCAGCTGCTACAGCAACTCCTGCTACAGCTAGTTGAAGTGTTGCTCCTTCATCACCATCTCGCACACTCATTCCTGGTACGCCCCTACTTTAGTAGACATTTCTGAGCGATAATAAGAGAAAGCTGAGGAGTAAAAACGAGCAAGAAATATACAGAAGAATTTAAACGTGAATGCGTTTCGTATTGGACTTGTCCCGAATTTTCGCACACAGTTTGTATGCCACCGATAATATGTAAAGACACATAGGTAGGATCTTAAAAGTAACTGATTTTATTTAACAACAGTGACGTACAAAAAAGTATGAACAAAAAAACAAACATCATACTAAAGTTTATATTGGATTTTTATATGATGAGATAAACCTTTCATTATCGATGCATTTCTTGGATTTTAAGACTTTTTTACAATAGAAGTTTTTCATTCTTTTTTAGTAAAGTGGCAAAACGGAAAAATAGACAAACGACAACTCGACGTCGGAGATAATCATTTATGCCTGCCACAACTTCTTCAATTTTAACCTTTTCGTTATTACTGTATTTTTTGAGTTTGACTTCGTATGCTCAGCCTTTTATCAATTTCGAGCCCATTAATACCCTCTACGAAACGCCCACGATGACGCGCTTTGGTAATCTGGCACTCGATGAACAAGGGCATCTCTGCACCTCGGTTAAAAGCCAAGGCTTGCATTGTTATGATGGTGTTCATATCAACACCCTGTATGACGGGGATGTCGCCGGTATTGTGGGCAATAACGACCTGGTGTTGGGTGCAACGCGCGAAAAAATTTTTCAATTAGAGCAAGGAGCGGTGCGCTTTTTGCCGGAACATCGTCAGCCACAATTACACAGCGAAGAAAGAATCACGCAGGTTTTTGCCGATCAGTATTCGGACTTGTTGATATTAACCAATCGCGGCATCTACCGACTCTATAAGGATTCCGTAAAAAACATTTATCAGTCGGATGACGAAAGTTTTTATTTTGTCGCTTCCGCAGAAACGGAAGACGCCTTATGGATTAGTTCCACCCAAGGATTTTACCGATACCAAATAGCCAACCAAGAAAGCCAAATAACTTTTGCGGATGCACTGGTTTATGAAGTGACCGAAGATTTTTATTTAACCAACCATGGCATTTATCAGCGCGACACGCATCAATTATTATTTGCAGGAGAATTTTTTCGCAGCTTAAAACTCAGCGACAATGCGTGGTTAGTGGCGGGACTCCAGGGCATTTGTCATTTACAAAACTTACAGGCGTTAAGCTGTAACTCAACCTTTACCCATCACTCTCAACAAGATATCGCCGCCTATTCTTTGCTGGCCGATCAGCATGGCAATGTGTTTGCGTCCACCAGTAATGGCTTGTATGTATCACAACCCAAGTTTTACCAAAACTTGACACAACATCATGGTTTGTTAAGCGATAGAGTGATGAGTCTATTGCAAGTGGAATCGTTTCTGTATGTGGGCACCAATAAAGGCTTAAATCGGTTAAATCAACAAACCCATGAAATCTCAACGATTGCGGGCACAGAAAATATGGCCATCACCAGTATCGCGCGTGTGGATGATACGCTGTGGCTTGGAGTAACGGGCCAAGGGGTGTATGTTCTAACCTTAAGCAACCATCAGTTAAGCAAACGGATTGATGCCGAACATCGTATTTTTTCCATCACTTTGGTTGATGATATGGTGTATTTAGCAATCCAAAATCAAGGGCTTTTTAAATACGATAAAGCCGGTAATTTGTTAATCAGCCGCACGCAAAAACATTTTCAAGAAATCCGCAAAATTGAGCTTTGTGGTGACTATTTATTTGTAGGAACGGTTGTTGATGGTCTGATTAAAGTCAACCGTGAGTTAGTGGTCGAAGATTACACCACGGGGATTAATGCACACACCTTTATCTGCCAAGAGGATAAAGTCATTGCCGGTTCTCGTAGTGGAGAATTACAAACGTTAAATTACTATTTAAAGAATCACCAATTTATTTTTCGTGATAAGCCTATCTATACCCTGTTGCCCTACAAGGAATCTTTTTTAGCATTGAGCGAGAAAGGGGTCTATTTTGGTGACAACCAGCAGGTCAGCCTCATGCCTATGCCTGCTTTAGCAGGAATGGTTTTTGTCGTATGATAAGCAAAACTTTATTCGCCTCTTGCATCATGATGTGTTCATCCCATCCCATGAATCGAAAAAATCCGTGTTTGTTTATTCAACCGATGCCCTTGGACAAACCAGCTCGGTAAAAGAAATCCCACTGTTAACACACACGGGACCAGCCTTGTTAGACAGTCGGCTTTTTTACTTTTTAACCGGCATGGCGTTTTTAACGATCATTTTCTGTCTTTATCGAAACCACAGAGAACAGCATTGAAGCGAATGAACAGGACGCCGTGATCATTCCGGCGGGTGCTGCGTTAATTTTTCCATCTGCGCACGATCCTGGAGAAAAACCTACCACTTTACATTGATATCCAGGCTGTACGGGTGCTCCCGTTTAAGAGTGGCATTTTCCGCAAAATGCTGCGAATATATCCCTATGTGCTTGGCGTTTTCATCCCTGAAAACGCCATTTTGCTAGCAACACATCAGCAGGTGCTAGGGCTGACGCAAAGCTCGCCCAGTATGCAAGATAAAGACAGTTTTTTGTGGGCCACCTTACGCTTTCGACAGCAGTATTTTACGGATAGCAACTTAAGCGTGGTAGAAAACAGTAATAACCAATGGTTTTTTTTACTGAATCATGCCAACGGTAAACTCTATGGTTTTGATGCCATTGAAGCCAGATACACCAAAAACTACCGCCCGTTATTGCAACCGGAGCGGGATGGTTTTATAGAATATCTGCACCGTTTTGTTGAAAATTTTTTGCGTGATTAAAGGCCGGAGCGATCAAGCGGTATCATCGTTATTGATCGTCGTGTTAATGCTTCCATGCAATGGCGTCGAAAAAGGTGCGATAAATTCACGGTTGTTGAAAATAAATAAATCCGGCATGAGTACCGCCGTCCATACCAACCGCAATTTGGATATTCAGGTGCGCCATCGCTTCAAGATAGCGGGCATTTGTCATACCGCCTACTTCAAGAGCGGCGAATCCTGAGGTGTTAGCCAATTTGGCGACCTGGTTTCGCGCCCCTTCATTGTCTCCAGCAATAAAGGCTGTGACGCTGTCCCCATGATGAGTCAGGCCGTCTGCGTTCATGATATCGGCAAAAACAGTGTTAAAGGCTTTGACTAGGTGAGAATTGGGTAAACGCTTGGCATTTTCTTCACCCGCAGAGTTTTGCGCACCTAACACAAGGGGTGACCAGTCATCATTGAGCGGATTAGTGGCATCGACAACAATTTTACCGCTTAGGGCGTCGACGAGTTCGGATAAAACCTTTTCACAAGCGGAGTATGGAATAGCCAGAACCACAATGTCTGCATCTGCAATGGCATCCTTTACAAATGCGCCTTGAACGCCCTCTGTAAACTCGTCCGGTAATTGATGACCTTCTCGCAAGCCCACTTTGACATGGTGACCGCCGCTGATAAAGAGATTGCTGAGATTTCTGCCAACATTGCCTGCACCGATAATTGTGATTTTCATGGTTGCTGTTCCTGATTTTGCGAATTGCTCCTGAAAAAGACTACAACAATAGAGTTTCTCATGTAAATTAGGTACCCATAGGTAACTATAGAGATCTTTGATAATGAATCATGTCAAACCCGATGCGTTTATTGCTATATGTCCTTCGCGTGTTATTCTCGCGCGGCTGGGAGAAAAATGGTCCATGCTCATTTTAGTCGCGCTGATGAATCAAACATTACGTTTTGGCGCACTCAAGAAACAGTTGGATGGGGTGTCACAAAAAATGCTGACACAAACCTTGCGTCATTTAGAGCGTGATGGAATGGTGGAGCGCACATTCTATAATGAAATGCCACTACGTGTGGAATACAGCCTAACACCTATGGGGAAAGAACTCGCCGAGCATGTAAAAACACTTAAGCAATGGGCGGAAAAATATGTATTTGAGATCGAGGCCAGACAGAAAGAATACGATGCTAAATAATAACGCACTAAATCTCTAACACACCAATCCCAGCGGCGGTTGTCCTGCCAGCTGGGTTATTCATAAAATACTTCCCTTGAAACCCTAGAGGGTTATTGGGCAGGGTAGATCACGAATAATGGCATTTTATCGATCGTTTTAGTAACGACCTTATATGTCTTCTTTCTTCTTCGCTTCTTTTCGTGCTTCGAGTTTTTCTTTCTTAGCTTCTTCACGCGCTTCAAGCTTTTCTTTCTTAGCGTCTTTGCGTGCTTCAAGCTTCTCTTTCTTCTGTTCCATTTTTTGCTCTACAGGCGCTTTATTCACATCATCTTGCGCATAAACGGCTAAAGGCAATGTTGTGGCTGTAATGAAAGCAAATAGTATTTTTTTCATAATCTTCTCTCTTGATAATTATTTTCTAATATTGAATGTGAATAACTGAATAGTCGATGGCAAGTTGAATACAACCTATAAAGCTTTGGCTTTACGCATCTATTTTATTAAGTTTGACAGCAATTTCAGATTCGATGAGTTCTTTAATTTGCTGAATAAGGATGCTATCACCAAAGAGTGAAAGTGATCTGAATTAAACATAAAAAAAACTAGAGAGCTTCACAATGTTATCAAAGAGTATGTAAAATTCTACGATTTTTTTAAGGCGTAAAATTAAACCACCCAATAAATTGATGAGAGCTGTGGTGGTAAACTGACCGAATTCGGGATTGTAATTGAGTACTAATGATTCAATATTTGAGTTTAATTAAACTAATAGAAAAGATTCTTCTCCATAAATTCCTAGTCATTCGCCATCAAGTTTCAAAATAGCCGTGTTGTCATCATCTGGATAGAAGAAGTGTTCTGGGTATTTCTCAATCAGGCAAACATCGATCACAGCTCCTACATCGGGAGATCAAAGAATCACAAGTTGCTTGTAATTTAAAACGTCGAAAATCTCTAAAAATGCTGCTGGATTATCAGTATCAACCTTGAAGTTTTTAGCAAAGTTAATTGGACGGAAGCTGTTATTAGTGCCGTCGGTGGAGGTATTGTTGGTAAAGTTGTAGGCAAAGCAATTAAAATAGTTCAAAAAGCGGCACGTGCTAAAAAACGAAATAGTCGTGCTCAAAATGAAGTGGTTGAAAGTAATTCAAGTGGTGCTGTTGTTTTGTGGGCGGCACGCAAATTCTTAACGAAAGCGGCTACAAAAATATTGAAGATGTAAAACTGGGTGAAAAGCTTTGAGCAAAAGGTGTAGAAACCGCTGAGGGAGATTGGAAACCCGTCACTCATATTTTTGTCGAGCCCGATCGTGGTACTTATACCCTTAATCTCATCGGTAACCATGGCTTTGAGCAAAAAATTCAAGCTACTGAAGATCATCCGTTTTATATTATCGGTAAAGGTTGGAAAATCACGATCGAGTTAGCTGAAGGCGATTACATCGAAGCGGACCGTAAAAATCCGATGATGGTCTCGTCAGTAATAGATCAAAATCGCACCGATTTAACCTATAATTTTACTGTCGCTGATTTTCATACTTACTATGTGACACAGCGTAATGTGTTAGTGCATAATTGTGGTGAGAAATTTCAAAGGAATGCAAGAAAAGAGCGAAATTCATTACCAGAAACCGGTGAGCTAAATAGTGTTGTAAGCAACTCACATGGAACGAGTATGGGAAAATATGGGCAAGATGGAGAAGCAGTAAAAGATTTTAATAAAGGACATGGTCCAAATGTTAGAAATCCTGCTGAGCGTGGCGATCATGTGCATGATGTTCTTTCTAAAACTCATCCAAAATAGACACTTAAACAACGTAGACAAACAGGACGAGAACCTAATGAGGAAGATAAAAAAGATTTTGGGTTGGATCAATTTTGAATAAAATAGCAGAATCTAAGGATGTAATCGCTTTTTTGCGTGGTTCAAATAGCCTAATCGACAGTGAAATTACAAAGCTTCAAAATATATAGAGATGAATTGTCTCATAAAATTTGCACTGATTTATATATTCAATTGCATCAGGATGCTGAATTAAATGTAATTTTATTGAGATTTATTAATGTAATTGAGTCTGGTTTTTATCATCACAATGATTATGATTTTGGTTTAATTGAATCATTCAAATTAATTTATCTTGATTCAAATTTTTATTGTGCTCTTGATCCAGACTCATCAACGGAAAATATAAGTAAGCATGATCAAAACTATATATTATCAGATGCTATAGTGTTATTCGCTACAGAGTAGCAAACTCTGATTTTTAATCCTGATAAACTTCAAAAATTCTTGATTATATTCATTCCGTGGACGAGCGTCGGAAACGCGAGTTTTAAATGATCTAGGTTTGCCTAAAAATACTAAGAAAGTAAGCACTGGCGAAGGAAACTCTATACCCGACGCGTTGACTGACAATCTCTCAGTCGAAATTAAAGATGCTGCCAAAGTTAGCCGTACTCGACAGGTACGAATCCAGACTGAAGCTGCCAGAGCATCTGGCCGCGAATCATTATTAGTCAAGCTCATTATCAAAACTGCTCTGACTTATATTGTCTGACTCACTTATAAGTTTATCGTTGCTGATTTTCATACCTATTATGTAAGGCAAAGGAATGTTAAATTAACGCAATCTGTGGCAGCTGTCTTGGTCTAACTTTTCGGGACAAGTCCAAGGGTATGGCCTTGGGACTCCACTAGTCGGATGAGCGAGACTTCCTGCTTGAGTTTGGTGATGATTTCGTCAGATAAGCGTGCCATTGGCAAAATCCTGTCAATATTCTCTTTAAGAATCATATAATCATCATATATGATATCTTTGTCAAGCTAAGATTTTCCAGGAGGTATACTGCGATGATTCAGAGATTACACGAGACTCATATCACTATGCCCTTTCCTGATAATCTGGCTAATGCTCGTAAGCAACATGGACTCACCCAAGAAGCCTTGGGCGAACTGGTGGGACTCACCAAATTGCAAATTTATCGCTATGAAAAAGGTTCTTCTCAACCCACCTTAGAGGTGCTTAAAAAAATCGCTATCAGTTTGCATGTTTCTCTGGATGAGTTGGTCTTTGATGAGGGGGAGCGGGATCCCGTCGATGATCTAAAACTACGCTTTGAATTGATTCAGCAAATGAGCCAGGACGATCAAAATACCATCAAGTCCATGCTCGATGGTATGATCTTAAAGCATCAGACTAAACTGACTATGGGGAACTTGCAGGCTTAAAATTGCCTAAAACATTAGACTCTTATGTTTGCAAACTTGGTTCAAGCTCCATGCCATCTTTAAAAACTGTAACAACAGAACCTTCCCAGCCATGAACCACTAGTCCATCAGATAAATATTCCACTTCAAATTGAGCATGAGGATTACCACCTTTTCCAACAATTTCTACTGAGTCATTGGGCTCCATTTTAAATTCCTCCGCCCAAGGCTCAATGATAAGTGTAATGTTACTACTTCCATTGTTCGTAAATAAAAAAGTACTAATCGTTTCATTCATGTTAATTCCAATGATCTAAAATTTTCTGCATAAGGTCTACACGGTTTTTTGCCGTAATGTTATTCGCATTACGACTAAAGTCGTTGGAATAAAAGTCTCGCCACTCTTTAGCCATACTTCTAGTTAAACCTTGTTGTCGCATTTTGGCAACTTCAGACACATTTATTGTTTTTAACCTATCTAGCGAACCCTGCGGGCGAGCCCCCCAACCAACCACTTCTTTTCCGAATTGGCTACGAGTCATACCATTAGGCACTGAAGGCGCAGCTAATTTTTTAACATCTGGGTTAGTAATTCCCTTAGCTCCGCCCTTTGCAACCTCCTGATTTTCTAATTCTCCCTCTTTACACGTCAACCCCAGCGGATCAATCCATTCAATAGGATTAGGCGCATACTGATAGGCATTCATGCCGCCCAATAAGCCGATGGGATCGGGTGTGGTAAATTGGCCGAGTTCGGGATCGTAATACCGGTGGCGGTTGTAATGCAAGCCGGTTTCTTCATCAAAATATTGGCCCTGAAATCGCAGCGGATTCTCGATCTCTTCGATGTCTTTGAGGGCAAGGTTGCCATAGGTTTTGTAGCGCACCTTCCACACCAGCACACCGCGCGAATTGCTGAGTTCGCGCGGTGTGCCCAGATGGTAATGATAATTTCTTGTTTCCAGTTCCTGTTTTAATACTCAATTCGTTGAATTAAATATTTGTTTTTTCTAAAAATTGAATGAATTCATTTTCACTGGGTATGGTTCTATTACACCGTGAGAAGTTAAGCAACTAAACTATGAAACATCAGTTTCCTGAAAAAATTTATCTAAATTAGAAACGTTAAAATTTGAGATAGAGCATGCTCCTCCAATGAGTCTATGACCAATATCTTCTTATAGTAAAGTTTTTTGTTTGGAATGAATAAGCATAAATTTTTGTCATTTCTTACTTGGAACATCGCTTAGACTTCTGTTCTCAATACTTGCTATGACATAATAAGTCCAGTGGCATCATTAATTTTTTTAAATTTTAAACAGACGGTACTTGATGTATTTTAAACTGATTTCTCTTTAATGAGTTCAATTAGTCTATTTTCTATTTGTGCTGCTGTCCAAATTTTGTGAGATTCAATGTTTATATGGTCATCAAAATTTTCTAAAGGAAATTCTTTACCATTACACCAAACACACTTGCTTTCTCCTCTTCCTAGAATAAATTTAATCTTACTATAGTCTGAATTTTTTTCTTTATCATATCCTTGACTCTCGCCTATCTTTCTCCATCTTTTTTTCGCTATCCCGTCACCAGCTACATATATAGGTTCAATAATTCTTTCACTTTCTATGATGTTTTCAAGTGTAGAATTTATTGGACCTATATGATTAAAAATTTCTATTAATATTCCTGCTCCATCTTCTGAAGCAATAATCCGGCAAAAACAGAACTCTAAGTCTTTTTTTTGAAAATTGTACTTAGCGTAATTTTTTAAACTGTAATCATCACCTAAAAATAATGGAATAAAATAAATTTCTCCACCTTTTACTTCAATAAAACTCATGATTCTTTGCAGCCTTCTTTTTGTTGTTTGGGGTTATTGATATTTTCTTTGGCGTTTTCATATTCTGCAAGAAATGCTAATCCTCGTTCATCTTTTCGATTTTTTTCGAAAGAATTTATTCTATTTCCGTTATTAGAAGGCGAAATAGGAATTCCTCTTTTCGCTGTTCATGTAAACCAATCTTTTTTGGATCATTTAGAAGAGTTTCTTTTAAGTTTTTATGCAATAACAATAATCATTCATTATCATTTGCAAATGCTCTTGAATCGTCAATAACACAAAGAAAATCAAATATTGCTTCATCTATAGCTTCAGTTATAATTTTTCTACATTAATTCTGTCACTGTTTTTTAACTCATTAAACCATTCGGAATGTTTTTTTCTAATTCTGAAATTTTTCTCCCAGGAGGAACTTTCAGATTATCAATCGTATCTTCAATAGCTGAATCACGTACAACTATTTTTAATAGTTAAAATAAAATTTTCGCTATCCATAT
>JBCCZV010000133.1:0-10123 GCA_039187085.1 Pseudomonadota bacterium | reverse complement strand
TAAAAATTTTTATTCAATAACTTCGATACTATAAGGTGTTACAATACCTGCAGGAGAAGTAATTGTAATGTTGACGAATCCTCTCGATGGTGTTGTATCCGCTGCAACAGTAACACTAATACGCTCCATAGTTTTACTATTGCTATTGGCCCACGTATAACTGGTTATTCCCTGAACATCAACATCATCACCAACAATTTCAATCGTTGTTCCAGCAGGCATTTGCTGGCCATTAATATCCGATACAATAATAGCTAGTGGTAAAGAGGCTCCTCCTAGATTCATGGGAACAGAATTCAGGTCAGGAAATGAAAGAGCAGCTTCGCCAGATGAAAAAATCACAAAGACATCCTCACGCACATTCGTAGAGACTTGTGTCGAAACTGATGCAGCACCACAATTTGCGGCATTCGAATCTGCACACAAGGAGCCATTATAAAGTCCATCTGGTGCATCCCACGTTCCATTGCCATTAAAATCGACAAACTCTTCTTGGGCCCCACCATCAACCCCACCGGATTGGCTGGGATTAAAAATATCGTCCTCATTAAAATCAACGAAGGCTTCACCTAAATCAAATGGATTATTAGTTACATTGTCTCCAGCGGCAAACTGCGAAACTTCAGCAGATGAATCAAACAGACCGTTACTGTTTAAGTCCGCAAAAGATTCTTCACCTGTAGCAAAAGCCAAAACAGTAACACGACCTGCATTAGGTTCATTAGCTTCGTTGCCTGCACATAAGATTGCAGTATTGTCATAGTCGGCTTTAAAGCAAACCTTCTGATAAACGTTTCCTACTGCTCCTTCAGGTCTTGGAGCTTGTGAAGTGATTACGACTGTGCATGCACCGTTTTCGGTAGTACACGAAGGGGTAATCGAACCGCCTTCTGTCCTAAATTGCACGGCTGTACCATCAGGCACTGGATTATTAAAGCGATCCGCTAAACGAGCAGTGATATTAGTGGTTACACCATCAATATTCCAAGCTTCTAAATTTAAGGTTTCAACCGATATACTCATACTGTTTTGATCAGGTATGCCTGTACTCACGGTGAGCTGACTGGACACAGCATCGATTAATGGCGAACTGTTTTGAATTTCTGCCTGAACCCGCACAGTTGTTGCCACAGTTCCCGAGTTCACCACTGTGCTCACTTCACCCACGCTATTGGATGTCGCGGTAGGAATTTGTAACTCCACCCCGCCTACTGTATTCACCAATGAAAAGGCTACCGTTTGTCCTTCGACCGGCTGACCAAAATCATCAACGACTCGAAAGGTCACCGTTGATTGCTCAACACCACCGGTTCCAGCTAGCTGTATGGTAGCGGGAGAGGCCTCAACAAAAACCAAGCTAGTAGGTACTTGGGGTTCATTCGCAGTCGCTGCTATTGGCACGACATTAAAGGCAACAGAACCGATAGAATCGCCAGTTACTAAAGCCGAAACCAAACCGGCACCCAAGGTCTCTCCTGCCAACAGCTCGACTCTTGCTTCACCGTTACTATCGGTTAATGCGGAAGTTATTGGTAGATTACCAATACCCTCTGTAGAAAGTTCAAAAGTAACAACCACTTGCTGACTTTGATTATCAACCACCGCCACAACTTGTGCTGGCTCATTAGCTGATATGGTATCTGTCGATGCGCTATCAGATTGCCTAACTAAGTTAACACTCCCTGTTTTTTCACTATCAGGATCTAAAGTATCTACTTCATCCGTGGTATCCGTAGAGCTTCCCGAACCTCCGCACGCACTCAGCAATAAACAACAACCGACAGCGAATAAATTTTGTCGAAAAAATAAACCCTTCATGAAACGAACTCCTACTCCTATTTTAATAGAGCAAAAAATGATTAATTCTTGAGTCAAGTATAGGTCAAAATTCTTAAAACACAGGGAGCGCCTTTTTTTCGTCAAAAAAAGCTGATAAGGTCGAAAACTTATGACGTTTTGATCATTGAAAGGTTACTTTAACAATATGAAGAAATTAAAATTACACTGGCAAATATTAATAGCTATAGGTTTAGCCGTGATAGCCGGTCTCAGCACATCGCCGGATACTAAAATCCTAGGTATTTCGCCTTTTTATATTTACGAATTTCTAGGCACTTTATTTTTAAATGGCCTCAAAATGATTATTGTGCCGTTAATCGTCTCATCAATCATTGTTGGTGTTTCTGGCATAAGTAATGATAAAGCTTTAGGTGAACTTGGTGGAAAAACCATTGGTTACTATTTTATGTCAAGCTTAGTCGCCATCATGATAGGTTTATTAGTTGTTAATATTACACAACCCGGAATCATTGACGGTGAACCGGCAAAAGATCGCTTAGCTCTGTCAGATATCGATGACTCAGTGAGGGATAAAGTCGAAGGTAAAGACTCTAGCGATATCGCAGAAGTTTTTATTCGTATGGTCCCTCCCAATATTGTTGAAGCTGCCGCTGAAAACCAAATGCTCGGATTAATTTTTTTCGCTTTGCTGTTTGGCTACTTTATGATGAAAACAGAAAAGCCACTACGCGAAACCTTATTCAATTTCTGGCAGGGCGTTTTTGAGACCATGATGAAAATTACACTGTTCGTCATGAAGTTTGCACCTTTGGGTGTGTTTGGATTAGTTGCCAAAACCGTAGCTTCTACAGGTTTCGATGCTTTCAAGCCCCTACTAATCTTTTTCTTCACTGTCGCTATTGCATTAGCAATTCATATGTTCGTTGCTTTACCTATCGTACTTTCCAAACTCGGTGGAGTCTCACCAAAACGACATTTTAATGCCATGTCACCAGCAATACTCACCGCATTTTCTACAGCAAGTTCTTCAGCAACTTTGCCACTCACTATGGATTGCGTAGAAAAAAAGGCGGGGGTTTCCAAACGAACAACTAGCTTTGTTTTACCTTTGGGGGCGACCATCAATATGGACGGAACAGCACTTTATGAATGTGTCGCCGCTATGTTTATTGCTCAAGCTTACGGTATGAATTTAGATTTAGCGACGCAGTTCACCATTGTTTTAGTCGCTTTATTAACTTCTATAGGTGTTGCTGGCATACCCGCTGCTAGTTTAGTCGCTATTTCGATCATACTGGGTACTATTGGCTTACCACTTGAAGCCGTAGGATTAATTTTGGTAACCGACCGTATTTTAGATATGTGTCGAACCGCTGTGAATGTTTTTAGCGATTCCTGTGCAGCTGTGGTCATTGGAAAAAGCCAAGGCGAAGAGCAGATATTAACTGAAGCTTCTACTAAAAATACAGCTTAGTTTCGAACTAGATACACAGTGATAAAGCTACTGATTACTCGCTTTATCACTGTGTAAAAATGACAATGCTAGTTTTATCAACATCGCTAATCTTTACCATGAATTTCAAGAGCAGGGAGTTTTTCTGGTGAATCGATATTCAGCATTTTCGTAAAGAAGAGCAGCTCTGATTCCAAAGCCTTCTGGATATTCGCAGAATTTCTAAACCCATGACCTTCGTCTCCAAAAGTTACATAAGCATAAGGTATTTGTCGCTCTTTTAGTGCTTTAACCATCACTTCAGCTTGCGAAGGAGGCACCACTTTGTCCTCTAACCCTTGGAGTAATAACATTGGGCAATTGATTTTGTCAGTATGATAAATGGGGGAACGAGCTTCATAGATATCTTTATCTGCCTCAGGATCACCCACTAATTGATCTAAATATCTGGCTTCAAATTTATGAGTATCTTGTGCTAATAACTTTAAATCAGCAATACCATAACGGCTCGCACCTACAGCGAATTTATCCGTAAACGTTAGTGCACATAACGTTGTATATCCACCAGCACTGCCTCCTTTTATAATAACTTTATCTTGATCGGCTTTTCGCTTAGCAATCAAATAATCCACAACACTGACACAATCTTCAACATCCACAATACCCCATTGTCGGTTTAAAGCATCTTTGTATGCTCGCCCATAACCCGTACTTCCACCATAATTAACATCGACTACGGCAAAACCTCTTGATGTCCAATACTGTATGCTTGGATTAAGCACGGGGTGTGTTGCTGCAGTAGGCCCACCATGAGTTAGTACTATTAAGGGTGGTCTTTGATTATCAGGGCCTTCAAAATGCAGAGACAAAGGAGGATAATAAAAAGCAAAAACTTTTCTGTCATTTACGGAGTCACAACATAGACTTTCAGGTTGGCTGATAGCCATATCATCGAACAGTGAAGAAATTGAATGCCTTAGCACCACTTCTTTGCTAGTTCGCCAATTATAAGCAACAATTTGAACAGGCTCTATTTCAGAAGCACCATAAAAGAACAACCAATCTCCATCAACACAGAGATTTTCCCCAAAATAACTCCAGCGAGTATCAATTGCAGGCTTAACCCATTGTCCATCACTATCAATCACACAAAGCACTTGCTGACTTTCGTCTTGATAGCGAGTTACCCATGTCATCAAACTCTTGGATTGATTTTCCGCTTCTTTTTCTTCATCTTTATCTTCAGTGTTTTTTATAATGGACTGAGCAATACCGTAAGTGCTGGTTCCTAGTATCCATTGCGGAAGGCCAAACTCGTGTTCTTTTGATGTAATATTTTTTTGTTTAGCACCTTGTGCGTGGTACAAGTTCCACCACCCATCACGATCAGAAACAAAAGCAATGGAACCATCAGGACACCAAGATGGCTGATAAATTGACTCTTTGGGCCCACCCGCTAATTTTTGTTGGGAGGATAATAAACCAGTATTAACATCTATATGACCAACCCAAAGTTCTGTGCCATCCCAGGGCATCTGCGGCATATTCCAACTTAACCACAAGAGTTTACGTTCATCGCTACTAATTTTTGGAAACGCAAAAAAATCAAAACCAGACACAATAACTTGTAAGTTCGAATCATTCAGTGAAATTTTAACTAGCTCATTCAAAACGCCATTGTCTGTATGACGTTCTCTCACGGCATAGAGTGACTCATGATTCTTTGAAAAACTAAAATCTGCGAAGCGCCAATATTCTTTTGATTCGGGCTCTGGTGTTAATACTGTCGCTTTGTCAATACACAAACCTTCAGACGTTAATTTCTCCCACTTTAGAAGATAAATTCGAGAGTCATCATCATTAACAAAAAAGATACCCTCACTTGAGATAAGAAATTCTGCGCCACCCATTTCATGCAAACGACTACGCACATTGACAGAGTCGTCTGTTACTGCCTCCGCGGGAGTATCCGGACTGGCCCGCATAATGAAAGCACGCCCTGCACTTTGTGCATTGGTTTCAGTCCAGTAGGCATAACCTTGATACGCACTCAAATGACCAAATCGTGCGCCAGATTGTGCTAATTTCGAAGCTGATAGCTGAGATGGCCAACTACCAAAAGAGGCTACTGTTTTCTCACTCATAGTTTCCCTAAATAAAAATGTTTTTTAAAGACAGTATGTCATTCGATAAAGTGTTGCATACAACTCCGAAAGCCCTTTCTGCTGAAACCTCGGTTCATCATCAATGATATTTTTTTGCTCTATGATATGTAGCTCATCAATAGCCTCTTGCTTTTGCAACCACTCTTTTGTAACAGAAAATGGAGGTCCTGGCATCACTTCCTGTTCATAGGCTAGAGTCAATAATAAGCCAGGTTTATTGTGTAAACACCGCTTAAAGTAGTTAATATAGCTTATACGAGTGACTTCAGGTAATGCAATTAAGGCGGCTCTATCATAAAAACTATCAGCACTTGCCACAATCTCTTCAGGCAAATCAAAGATATCAGCAGCAAAAAGACGAATACTCTCACATCGATACTCTCGGCCAAAATGATGCTCAATCACTGTTTCTATGGATAAATTGTTTTCTTCAAAAAAAGCTTCTATAGCCCGCCGACTAATATCAACGCCTATTATTGAATAGCCTTGATGCAAAAGAAAAAGCATGTCCAAAGATTTTCCACACAGGGGCACAAAAACATTATTGCCCTGCACTCCTAATTCTTGATTCGCATGTTTTACTAACCAAGGGTTGAATGCATTTTGATGAAAACCTATTTCATGATTTTCCCAGCGCTGCAGCCAAAAATTGAGTTCTTCTTGCATCACCTGATCTGTCATTTTAGTAAACTCAGTTATTGAGAAAGCTCTGAAAGCTGCTTCTTAGACCAAAACCGACTCAAGAGGGTGTCTGTTACTACGCTTGCTGCAATTCCTAAACGCTCTGCAAGGGGTTTCTTTAATTCATAACTTAGCGCATACACATCGTTTTCTTGTGCATACTTCATAATGAAGTCATCACTAGTTTGAATGTTATCAATCAAATTATTATCGATCGCTTGTTGACCGTACCAAGTTTCTCCCGTTGCCACTTGATTAATATCAACAGCTGGGCGATGATGCTCAACGAAACCTTTAAATAAACCGTGTGTATCTTCAATTTCCTCCTTAAATTTCTCTCGGCCTTTATCGGAAACTTCGCCAAATAAGGTCAAAGTTCTTTTGTACTCGCCTGCTGTATGTTGCTCAAAATCAATGTCATGCTTCCTCAGCAAACGATTGAAATTAGGAATCTGAGCAATGACACCTATAGAACCAAGAATCGCAAAAGGAGAAGCAATAATTTTATCACCAATACACGCCATCATATAACCACCACTAGCAGCGACTCTATCTACAGCAATCGTTAGCTTGAGCCCACTTTCTTTTATTCTTTGAAGTTGTGCTGCAGCAAAACCATAAGAATGCACCATACCACCGCCACTTTCTAACTTTAACAGAACTTGATCGTTATCTTCGGCGATCATTAATAGTGTTGTGATTTCTTCTCGTAGATGTTCGACAGCACTCGCTTTCATGTCACCATCAAACTCTAAAACAAATAATCGCTTTTTATTTGAAGGTAAGTCCTTATTTTTATCTCTTTTTTGTTTTTTCTCTTTTTCTTTGAGTTCTTTCTTCTCAATTTTTTCGAATTTTTTAAAATCTTCTTTGGGTAGTAGTTCTTTTTTAATTTGGTTGGCTGTATCTTTTAATTCTTCGGACAGGTGTCGAACTTTTATTTCACCTTCATTTTGTGGTTTGTTTTTACCAGCAGCACTTGCAATGCCACCGATAATTAACAAAAGAGCCACTACAACTGTCGCCGCTTTCAATAAAAACAAGCCATATTCGTATAAAAACTCCACGAAATTTTCTCCTTAATAAACCCCATAAAAAAACACAGTGTTGCCAAAGCCGCACTGTGTTTCGTATCGATAAACATATTACCGTATAACAGCATCTGTTTCACCACCCAAGAATACTTCTCGGGCATACTGTTTTAATTTAGAAAGGTGATAACGGCGAGTACCAAATGGCCTGAGCCTCAGTATCAATAAACAAGCTGGGGTCAAAAGGTAAGGTCATTCCGCCAGAAGCAATAAAACCTGCGACCGTTTGTTGCATGACCGTTGTTACGTCTGCTGAAACGGCGGGATTCAAGAAAGAACTATGGACACCTTCGCTGTATGACAAAAACCCTCTAACCACCTGGGGTGATAAAATGGGTGCCGTGACTTTTTCTAAACCATAACTTCTGGCTAAAGCTTCGGTTCCGGACAAAGGAAAATTGGCGCTTTGGTTAATAACCACTGAATCGCCAACAACTTGTGTCAGTAATATGGGCCGCTCGGGAGCAACAATATATTCGTCACCAAAGTTTATCGGGTCAACAGAATCCAAGGCTGATTGTAGAGCCAACATGTAGGATTCAAAATCTGAAGTGCCTTGTACAACACCGACACTTGCTAAGCCGCCAAGAACAGACGGCCCTAACGTTGGTGACTCTTGTACTAAACGAGCAATACCGCCACTGGCATTTACCAAAGCTACAGCTTGTAGTTCTGTCTGAAGCGCACCAAAAGCACCTCCAACGATGCCACCCAATGAGTGACCTATGAAGGAGACGTTCGCTGCGTTCAAATCACCTAATGTCCCATCGTTATTAACATCCATTGTTGGTAAAGCTTTATAGACGGAAAATAAATCAGCGACAGCTTGACGGAGATTATCACGCGAAGTTAAAAGACTTGCTAAATTGATAAAATGTGCACCTGAAGTATCTGGTATGCCGTCAGGTGCTCTAGAAGTTGCATCTGTATTACTGATGTAATCCACCTGGAAAGTTCTTTCTCGTACAAGGCTTGGTGCTAGAATCGAACCTGGCACATATTCAGAAGGTACATATGTTCCATTAACGCTCAACAATCCAGCTAGTGCCTGCGAAGTCGCGTCGCGAAGATCATTTTCCTGTACAGCGGGAATACCGTGCAAAGGTAAATCTATAGCCACTACCGCATAGCCAGTACCCGCATTGGCAAAAGTTTGGGCGATAGCTAATGCGTTACTGCGATCTGCCGTAATACCATGTTGGAAAATAACGACAGGAAAGCCATCCGTAGGAGGTGCCACACTAGGTACGGTGACTAGCACTGGAATCGTTTCCCAACTTTTTATCTCAGGGACTTTGTTAGCGTATGAAAGATTTGTTCCTAATGGGTTGTCAACGGCTACCATAGGATTGTCGGGATCACCAGTGGGTACATTCACAGTTGGAGGTGCTTCCCAAAAACCTTCCATAGGTCCAGTTATGGTAGCGGCGTCACCCTGCCAAGCTTCTAAATAGTAGGGTAAGGTCAATTGCCCTTGATAGGCCACTGCATCATTGAGGCCGCCAGCGGTGATGGCATCACAATTACCTAAGATATTACAGACAGGAGCGACTGCTGTAAAACCACTTGACGGGATAGCAGGAATTTGTGCCAAAACTGTATCTTTTACAGCATCCAATACTATGCCAGAGCCCTGAGTTGTAAATTGTAAACTCAAGACTATAGATTCAGGATCAACATGGGTTGAAACAGCGGACTCGATAGTTCTAACAAGAGCACTCAAACCAATCAGTGCATCAGTGGCATTTTCTGGTAAATTGCCTGTTCTAGCGACATCATACTGTCCATCAGCAACAACACCGGTACCACTGGTATCTTCCATACCGTTAGTTAAGACTAAAACATAGGAAGCGCCAGCACCATTTTCAGCTCGGGTTGCCAAAGGTCTGAGCGGCAAAATTTCTAAAGTCAGGTTTCTGGGGTCAATACTGGAAAATTGAATAGTGTAGTCGACATCAGGCACAAGCTCGGCCGCTACTTGAACCGGAACAGTTGAAGGTAAAGGAATTTCTCCACCCGTTAACGGACTAATCAGCGGGGTACCACTATCGTCAAGAGCAACAGCTAAACTTTGGTCGATAAGTGGACTACCGCCTGCATAAGCATCGTAGGCTGTAACAACCCGGAAGATTCTAACGGTTTCACCACCAATTATGGAGTCAGGATTCAAACTTAACCCGCTAGTGTCCGTTTCGAAAGATATAACAATAGGGGAAATCGTTGACCATCCATCAATGGTATTTAATTGTACCGTTGGATTACTTAGGTCCGTTTCATCAGCAACAGGAATATTTAGTGTTAAATCCAATGTATCACTAAATAAAATATCGTTGGGAATGGGTAGTCTGCCTTGCGCTGGCTGAAAAATTGGTCGCGTTATTGATGCCTTTGAGGGGGTCAAAGGCTCCGAAGTACTGTCAGAATCACAACCTGCGATAAAGATACTCGAAAACAGTATCATTCCGCCAATCACATTTTTCATTGATTTCTCCAAATTTTAATGAGCAAACCTCGACTCGTTCAAGATTTGCAATGCAACAATGAGCGAATTGCAAAAAATTGTGTGCTATTCAATCATCGCATTACCACTATTTATTTTCGTTTTAGAGGCCTATCCAATAATTGCAACAGCTTTAATTATGTTGATTTAGACCATGTCTCTTAACGCGAGTCAACTTTCAAGCGTTCGCATAAAAGTTATAACTTCAGCATTCTACCTTAAAATTTTAAATAAAAAAGCCTAAATACCTCAATTATTTTATTAAAAACTTTACTTATTATGAAAATTTGATCTTAAACATAATCGTTGGTTTGTTAATACACAAGAAATAAAACTATTGAATAAATATAAGGAGATTAGACCAGAATTTCTTTAATTTTTTATTTTAAGAAACTCCTTTTGATTTTTATTTTTTCAGCAAATTACGTGGCTC
>JBCCZV010000132.1:0-10326 GCA_039187085.1 Pseudomonadota bacterium | reverse complement strand
CTATAATCATTATTTTTATAAAATAAAAAGGATAGATTGTCATATTTTTTTCATGCTTTACCCTTAATATTTTAATGTGTTTTTTGAATTTAAAAACATTTTCTTTTTCTCAATACAGGATAAAAAAGATGAAAAAAATAACGTTGATTGTATCACTACTTTCTTTTTTGACGGGCGCTAAGGTTTTTGCAGAAAACTTAGCTGATGTGAGCATTAATGAAAGGATGTACCCTGATCCTAATTCTCATTTTAGCAAAGTCATAGATTTACAAAACGAGCAACTTGTTTCTTCAGTGAGTTTATTAACCGACTGGTGGCAAAAGCGCCCTACTGAAATTCGAGTTTATCGTGCTGTGGATTCTGCTAATGGCAAAATTAAAGGGAAACTAATAGGTATGCAAGAATTTTTGACTTACGACAATATGGTGTGCGGAAACGACTACCAATCTTTATGCTCTTACCCAGACGCACCCGTCGGACAATTGATCGTTCCTGTTTATGCCAATGCAAAATCTATGATTGTTGAGATTGATGGTTTATTAAGTCCAGCTAATGGCTTTGTTATTTTGCAATCATTGCTTGTAAAATAATACATATAAAAATTACTTTCATCTGGCAGCATCGTTGTTTAGTTGCAGCCAGTGAAAAAAGGGACAATAGTATCTTTATCAATTGAAATAACAGAACGTCTTAAAGAACACCATCACCTAAGAGTGATGGCAAAAGGTTTATTTATTGATGTGGGTATTGAAATTAAGGTAAACCGTGCAACAATTTTTCAGCCGCAAGATCCGGCGCCGCAAAATTGTTTGCATTATTTTGAAGTGCTGCAATCGCATAAGCCACTCGAGCTAAACGACCATTACCATCAACAAAACCATGATCCCCGGTAACGATACCAAAGATAGCTTTCGGCTCAGGAGGATTACCTAATTGTCCTAAATGTTGTGATAACAGTTGATGCCCAATGCTATTGGAAGTGTAGCCATTGTGATTAGGTGCAGTTCCAACCATTTCGGGTCGGCGAAAACTGGCTAGTCTATCCGCTGCGTCACCAAGAATAGTTTCGTGTAGTTGTTCAATATTATTAATATTGGTTAAATCGGTATTCATATTAGCTTGAATAATGTCAGATATACGTTGCACTTCTTGTGCAAAATCATTTCCTTTGCCGATAGAGTTTGACTTGCTGACAATCCAAGCTGCTGCCTTTTCATGAGTAGTGTTATAATTTTGACCACCGTAATCGTTTTGATTTAAGATCGTGTTGGCAAATTGATTATTTTGAATGTTTGGCAACAGGGTATTTGTTACATGATTATTTCTCAATGTTGCCATACGATTATCTAAATTTAACAGTTCGTCAAACACCCCATCGAGATTTTGCATAGAGAGATTAGCCCTGTCATTAAACCCATAATAATTGGCAGCATCATTAAGCATATTTGCCACTGCCGGTTGCCCAACAATAAGGCTCAAATCTTGTGCGTTTTGTGTGGTCAATTTAGTTTGAATTAAGTTGGCTATATCCACTGGCCGTTGATTAGGATCGAAAAACAGGTTTTGCGTAATTGTCACTAAGTTAGGGTCAGGAGTGTTTGAAGAAAACAAACCTCCTAAGCAACTGGCAAACATTGAAGGCCTTGAAATGACTTCTTGATTGGTAACATCAACATTATAAGTTTTATTACCAATTTTAAAACTACCGTCTTGTATGGCTTGCTGTTTTTGTGCGAGAGGTGCATTAGCTAAACCATTAACTGAATTAAATTGTATCATCGTTTATACTCTCTTCATCATTATATCAAATGGAATAGTTTCTTTGTTTTGATCTGTTTTAATAGGGTTAAGAGCCTGAGGCCAACTATTAAGCCAATCCGTCAAATCGGCAATCTTACTTTGCAATGACTCTATACTGACACCCTCATAAGCTATAAAAACATACCCTATCAGACCTATTTTGGAATCCCAACCAATGGTTGGCCCAGGGTTATTCAATGACAGTAAGTTTTGTCGCAATGCTAGTTGCATTAAATCTTCTGTTAAGGGCCAAGTATTTTTTTCTGCGATAGCACCGAGCAATACGAAGCATTGTCGATCATCATCACGACGAATGCTTACAGGAGTATCTTGATTAATGGTAAGATGGCAACATTGGTTTTCATCAAACGACAAATTGTTTATGCCTAGGTTTTGACCTAACTCTTGCAAAAGTTGAGCAGGAAAATCTATATTCATAGTAAATCCTCAATGCTTGAACATGCATGTTGTGAATGGCTTACCATCAGCTAATATCATATGTGGTGGTTTTTTTCAGCTTTACGCGCTTTTATAGTTTAATACTGAAAATCAACAAATCGAATGTCAGAAATTTTTTATCTTTGGTATTGCAGATCTTATCTTGAATTAATTTTTGTCAATTATTTGCGCAAAGAGACATTAAAAGAGAGAGAGTTTGAAAATAATATAAATTCATTAGAATGGAATGAGAGACAAGAAGCACGATGACAAACATCGTGCTTTGTTAACTTGAAATTTGAGGCGCGTTTTAATTAGTACATACATCCAGATCAACAGCAGCAATTGGAGCAACTGTATAATTGGTTATTGTACCAGTAGATGAATCTGAAAAAGCATAAGATGTACCATCAAAGTAGTAACCTCTTTGACGACGCGTTAGGGTATCTGCTGATACGTCGAAAGTTACCCACGAGCGTAATGTAATGGGAAAGTCCGCCTCATCAACAGTAATTTCTTCGGACAAGGCCAAGTTAATGGCTGTTAAAGACGTTCCGTTAGCAACGCTAATAGGCTCATCTGGATTTTCCAAAGCATAGTTATTGTCGCCGAAGGATTCTAATTCTTCAATGCTGCGAGTAAAACAGGATTCATCAATTTCTCGATCGAACTGAGCAATTTCAGTGATAGAGAATTCGATCAATTCATCAGCACCAGTGGAAACCTGCCAAGTGTTAGCTTGTAAATCTTCCAGGTTATTATCAGCATCATCGCCATCATCACTACACCCTGTTGATAGAATAGCGAATGAACTGAGTAGAACTAAAAGTTTGAGTTTCGAATTCTCTTGAGTTTTCATACTAATTTGCTCGTCTTTTCATCATTTTGTTATCGATTTTGGGATATTACCTAAAATTATTTCATGAAGACACGTACAAGCTCTCAGATTAGTGATTTGGCAAATGGGTAATATTTCCTTTTTTAGCAAAAATCTCATTCATCATCATGATTTTATCGCCAATCTTTCCAAGTTTCTGAATCGCTAAAACGTCGTATAACTGAGTATTTAAAATTAAGGGAGGGAATGTCTTCATTCCTCTATTGTTAAAACTTCAATTAAACGTTGTTTTATTTCTTCTGTAATCGGCAAGTTCTCTATTATTTCAGCAACATCGGCATCAGTTTGAAAATCCGCTTCATTTGTTGAAATAATGACCACATTTTTGCTGTTTTTTCCATTTTTTGCAACTGTTTGTGTAATGACTTGTGTTACTTTGCCATGGTCGCTCTTCAAGGTTTGAATACGAACGTTTTTCATTGCATCAAGGACTTTATTTCTTATTTCATCCTTTAAATTCTCAAGTTCTTGTTTGAGTAATTCATGGTCAACTAAGGCTTGCGGATCGACGTCAATATCTAATGTTTCACCCGAATTCTCTATCAAAATTCTCGATTTGTCCGACAAATCCAAAGCAGATGCAGGGGCAGCAACAAAATCTTTGGTAATATTGATACTCAGCAAGGATACCCCAATGGCAAAACCCATCATTGTTATTGTCATGCTCATAGCCGCATTCTCCAGTGTTGAAAATGTAAGTGAATAGAATCCAAAATTTGGATTTCAACATTGCCATTACAAAGAATATGCCAACCTTTTATACCAATATCTTCAACAGCTTATCGTTTTTTTGAATGACCTTGAAACTTTTATCTCCCGATATCAGGAAATGATTTCCTGATATGGTCATTTCTATAAGCTTTTTAGGACTTATACATTTTATATCAATGATTTAGAATATTGGTGCAATAATTGCTAGCAACAACGGCTTAATGGCTGTAGTTTTATTGTCATTTTCTGCTGGAGGTAAAACAAGTATGTCGGGGAAAACCTATTTATTTATCGCTATGGCAGTGTTGATTGGTATACTAGCCATCAGCCAACTGCTATTGATGCAGTGGTTAAGTACCAGGGTCTCAGAGGAAATTTCAGAACAATCAAAAGCACTTTCACAAAAAGTGCTTACTGTAGCTTTAGAAGAGTTACAACAAGATAACCCTCAAAAAAAACATAGTACTATTGTTATACAAACATCAGACCAGAAAAAGGCTTCCATTCAAATCCTTAACCCTAGCGATATTAATGAGACGTTAAATTCTACTCGATTATCTTTAGAGCAACTTAAACAAGACACAACAACCATAGAAAATATTAAGGAACAAAACTCTCAAACCCAAGATACTCTTGCCAAACTTTTAAGGTCAATGTCACAAGTTGATTCATTTTTATCGCTAAATAATGCTATCCAACAAGACCAACCAAATAAGTCTGCTGAGAAGACAAGCTCGAAAAGTATTGAAGCACCATTTACTAGCGAACAAGTTACTTTAAAGAAAGTAAAACAAGCGATAGAAAAAGCTGAGATTATCAAACAACAAATGCAAGTTAAAATAGAGGATGCCATAAAACAAACACTGATTAAAGAACAAGAGATAGAAGATAGAGTTAATGCAAGCATTAAACAACGCCTGCAAGATAAAGTTAATGCGTTTAAATTAAATATTATGTCAAATTCAGACTTGCTTTCATCGAATCAAAATTCTCAAGATAAATATTCTTTAATGAACTCGATACTATGGTGGAATATTATTATTGTTGTTATTACCAGTACGATTGCTGTAGTGATTGGTTATGGGATTAGTTTTTATTTTAATAAACCTCTAGAGTCACTTTCTGATGGATTTAGTGCGTTAGGAAAAGGGCAACTCGATGTTGCTTTAACAGCCAAAGGGACAAAAGAAGTTAAAGACGTCATTCATGGATTTAATGCTATGGTATTGCAATTACGAAAACATCAAGACACTCTCGAACAACTCCAAGAAAAACAACATATGGCCGAACTCGGGGAGATAGCTAGAGCCACAGCACACGCATTACGTAACCCCATTCATGCCATCGGTTTATATATGAATAAAATTGCTTCGTTTACATCTCATCCGCAAGAGTTAGAAAATATATACAGTAAACTCCAGCAAATGGATAAAACGATCCAAGCTTTACTAACACTGCATTATGTTGGTATTCATAGAGCCCAACCTTTAAATCTTTATCATATTGTTCAAGATATTCTTCTTGAATTATCGACTCAAAACAGATCTGTTATTTTTGAAAATAACATTGATGTATCTTTAAAAATTCTAGGTAATGAACAAGAAATACGAAATATATTACATACATTAATCGTCAATGCGCTAGAAGCGCATCATTCTGCCGGTTCGGTAGTTCCTATCGTTATATTAGATGAAGTTAATACGACAATACCCAATAATAACACAGCAATTGCTGTAAGTGACCAAGGCGAAGGATTACATCCTACTATTTTTGAAAAACTTTTTCAGCCTCATGTGACCACTAAACCCGATGGAATTGGCATGGGATTATATATGGCTAAGCGACTGGCTAAACTTTATTATGATGGCGATATTATTTTACAGAATATTCCAGAAGGTGGATGTAAAGCACAATTTGTTTTTAAAAAAATCTAGAGCGCGGCCACAATGAAAATTATATTTGTCGAAGACGATTTACAACAAAGAAAATTGATTGAAGAATTGTTGTTAGCCGAAAATTTTGATGTCAAATCGGCATCAACACTTTCAGAGGCCAAACTATTGTGTAAAAAACAAAATTTCGATGTAGTATTCAGTGATTGGCAATTGGGTGACGGTACAGGTACAGAATTCTTAATTTACATTCGACAAACATTTCCTGATGCTGGCTTTGTTATGGCAACCGCTTATGGAACTATTACTCATGCTATAGAAGCAATACGCTTAGGTGCTGATGATTATTTAACCAAACCGTTCCAAAAACAAGAATTATTATTAGCTTTAACCAAAGCCTATAACGCTCATCGCCTCAAAAAACAAAATAGACTTCTCAGCACGCAACTTTCCCATCAAACCCAATTGGTTAATTTAATTGGTCATGCACCTTGTATGCAAAAAGTATTTTCACGTATAGAGCGTGTTGCAGCAACGCATGCCACTGTTTTAATTTCTGGAGAAAGCGGTACCGGCAAAGAACTCGCAGCTAGAGCTTTACACGAATTATCACCTAGAAAGCCTCAAAATTTTATTGCGTTGAACTGTGGTGCTATTCCTGAATCTTTAGCTGAAGTTGAGCTCTTTGGTGCCGAGAAAGGTGCTTATACTGGTGCCAATCAAACTAAAATTGGTAAATTAGAAGCAGCTTCTGAAGGTACTTTATTTTTAGATGAAATCGGTGAATTACCACTTTCATTACAACCAAAGCTGTTACGTTTTCTTCAAGAAGGTGTTATTAATCGTATTGGTAGCCATCAAGAACTCACTTTAGATGTCAGAGTAATTGCTGCTACACATAAAAATTTACCTGAAGCAGTCCAACAACAAAAATTTAGACAAGACTTGTATTATCGTTTGAATGTAGTACCTATTTCCATGCCTGCCCTACGCGAACGTAAAGAGGATTTACCCCAGCTTATCGAGCATTTAGTGAATAAATTTTCTCTCCAATATCATATCGAAAATTTCCAATTCAGCAGAATGGTATTAAAAAAAATGTTAGATTATTCCTGGCCTGGTAATGTCAGAGAATTAAGTAATCTGATAGAACGTAGCTTACTCATGAATGATGAAAATGAACTCCTAGAACAATTGCGAGCACAGCCGCAATTTGTCCAAGATACTTTTACATTACCTTCTGAAGGTATTGATTGGGAAAACTTCGAAAGCCATGCTTTAAAGCAGGCTCTCAATGTAAATCAAGGCAATAAAACTAAAGCAGCACAGTGGTTAAATTTAAGTTACAAAGCATTTTTGTATCGATTGGAGAAACATCAGATAAAATAAAAAACTATTATTTTTTATTCAAAATATAACCATTACGTACAAAATATTCTTGATTTTTCTTATCTAAAAACTTTATCGATTTTTGGCTTTCAATAGTATTGTTTTTACGAGTTACAGAAAAACGTATTTGCGCAGGTCGATTATCATCTGTAGATTTATGCGAATATCGCATTTGCCAATCCTTATCATTGACAAAGTCTACTGAATCAAGGGTGTATTGAAAAAATTCTCCTTTACCATCACGAAAGTAAGCTTCTTCAAAAATTTTATCCGTGACGTCCATTGCCGTCATTTCCATTGTATAAACTTTTTTTCCAGGATCAGTAAATGTGTTCTCTCGAATTAAAGTTTTTCGATCGGGCGTCATGCGAATTTTTGTAACATAAGGAATCGAAAATCGTTGTTGTGTTTGATAATCTAAATAATATAATTCACCTTGCCATTGGCCTTGCAAACTCACCATTATTTTTTCAAATGCATCATCAGCTATAGCTTGCGTAATACTCAGGTACATGAAAAATACTAACGAATAGAGTTTTTTGATGCGATACATGATGTTTCCTATGGATTGTTATTGATATTTTTAAGGTAATGATTGAATAAGCTCAAATACTTATTCAATCCAGCACATGTTATACATTTAGATGGGTGATGGCCATGCTTTTCTATTTTAATTGATAGTCCGGAATCAGAGCAACGGATTCTGGCGCGAGGGTCTCTATACTGTGATTAGGGGGTAAATCACCGCCAACACTCGTTAACAAATTATCAAAACGCAGTAACTGATTTTGTGATTTTTCAGCCACATAAAGATTCACCCCATCAAAAGCAATATCCACAGGGTTTCCCAGTTGCGTGTTCCCAACTTCATCATTGTTATTATTGCTAATAGCTATTTTTATATCCGTAACACCATCAGCAGCATTTCCACCCTCAATGATGTAGATTTTACCATCAGTGGGAATCGTACCGGAACCCACATCGCTGACAATCAATGATTGGCTGGCTGCGTGATAAACGATGCCATGCAAGTTGGTTGGAGCTGGAATAGCCGCACCATTAACCGCTGGAGTGATGATTCGATTAGCCCCATTAACGCCTTGATTGACACTGTATTCATCAAAAACAGCAATAGTGCCATTGACTAAGGTCACAAAAAGTTTATCAGTTGAGGGTTCGTAATCTGCATCCCAGGGTGCAGCCGGTAAAGTCGTTGAAAAAAGCGGGGCCGCATTGCCTGTTGCTCCCATACTAAATACTTTAACACTCGGAGCATCGGCCGAATTTTCTGTTACAAACAACCATCCTAATTCATTGGCAATATCTAAGCCTTTCGGACTGATTAATTGTGTGTTGGCACCAGTGATAACACGATCCAGCGAGGTGTTTAAAGTATCACTACGTCCCTTGGTCCAATGATTAATAATTAATATACCACCGGCACCATTTTCATCGTAAGTGATATAAGCATTACCGAGACTGTCCAATTTCATGCTTTCAAGGGTTTTGCTGGAGCTAAACAACTCTGTTGATAATTGCTCTAGTGAATCATCAACCTTGATCAAATCGGGTGTACCGTTGGGAACAGCAGGGTTTAATGTTACAGCGATGGATGAAATAGGTGTATTATTTTCGATATCTGAAATATCAGCCAACACATCTCGTGTTTTCGGAATAAGCGCAATAGATTCTGGCTTAATAAAATCTACAACGATAGATGCAGAGGTATTGCCGGGTGTTTTTGAAAAAAAGTTCTCGTAAGCTAACAGTTTATCATTGGATTTTTCAGCGATAAAAAGCCAGCCATCGGCCATGGCAATATCAACAGGATTACCGAGTTGCGTATTACTGCCTTCAAAAATCATTTCCGGCGTAATATTGCCTTCAGCGGTACTCGCATCAGCGATCACATAAATTTTGCCATCGTCAGCAACTGCGGCATCTCCCACATCACTCACTACCAGACGATCGCTAGATGCATCGTACACAATACCGTGAATATTGGATATCTCTGCATCGGCGTTAGGGCGAATAATACGAGGGGATTCAAGGCTATAGTCCGAAGCAACAAAATTATCAGCCACTAAAATGCTACCGTCAACCAAGGCAACAAAAAGGCGATCCGTGTCTTCATCATAGGTTAAGTCCCAAGGACTCGCTGGCGTTGTAAGTGTCATGTAAGGGAATTCCGGTTCACCGGCAGAGATTCCGTAAATTTCAATACTATTGCCTAAATGATTAGCCGCCAGCAACATACCGCTTTTTGTGATCGCTATTCCTTTGATATGACTGGAATCAATAGCGGTATATTGTCTATCCTGCGTAAGATCAGTCTGAAGATTATTTTCTGTAATTAAGCGTTGTTGTGCTTGCGTCATCACCTGAATGTTACTAGGTGGTGCATTCAAATCGTTAGCGATGTAGAGATTACCTAAACCATCGATGGCAATCCCTTCATTACCCGAGGTTGCTATTTGGTTAAGTCGGTTTAAACTTGAGTCAAGGCGCTCTATCACACTCAATTGCTCACCACCATTATGCATTACCAGAAGTTCAACACTGGCAGGTCTTAGAACATCTGAACTATTGTCACCCTCTTGCTCATTTTCTTCGATGATTTCATTACTGGTATTTTCATCTTCCTCTTCAGTACTCGAACATCCTATTAAATTCATACAAAAAAATACACTAAGTATCATTATTTTACGAACAATAATCATCATTCATCCCTATTAATTTGAGTGGTCTATATTCGTTGGAAGCAAAAAAGACGTTTTTAAAAACAAAAATTGAAAGAATTGCGCTAATAAAAAAAGCGCTAAGTTACTTATCATTTATGGCATTAACTTTTTATTTTTTTACGTATCATAGTGACCTTAACAGTATGCATCAGTGAAAGCGTTCAAAATTTCAGTGACCATTTATCAATCTTCAGTCCATTTTGTAGAATGGAGAATATATAAAGTTAAGAATATTCAATACCAACTTGAATTTTTATTGAAATGGAAAAACCAATAATCAAGTTATTAAAATCGATTTTTTTGTATATCGACTTTCTATTTAAAAATAGTGATGATAGTGACAAACATTTACTGCATTTTCAGTATTGGTTGATAATCGGCTAAAAAATACAACAGCTGATTTTGAAAGTGAATTTTATTTGGAGACTTTTTATGTACAAGTGTATATCTCATATTT
>JBCCZV010000131.1:0-10404 GCA_039187085.1 Pseudomonadota bacterium | reverse complement strand
GTTTTTGTCATGCACAGCTTTGTTTTTTCCGAACGAGAACCTAAATTACTTTCAAAACCTAACATGGCAATACTGTAATAATGAATGGCCTGTTCAATAAAACCTTTTTGTTTGAATATATTGGCCAGAAGGAATGCGGATTCCGCTGTAGCGATGTTGTTAGCACCCAGAGCTCTTTTACGGGTACTAACAACACCACGTTGAATTTCGATAGCTTCGTCAAAACGTCGATCTATATAAAGACGATAAGCGTAGCAAGCTTTAAGCTCATCACCTAAGAAAGCTTCACTTTTTAAATGTTTTTGGCAAACGTAGAGCACTTCAAGAAACAAAGTAAGTTCTTGTCGAGAAAGCTCTGTAAATTTCTTTTTGTCATTCCAATAGATAGTGACCAAATTGATTACCGAAATGGCCGTCACTTCAGATGTAGAATGCTCAATAATCCAACGCAGGGCATGCTCACAATAATCACGAAAATATTCGGCAGAATTAGCGGGATGGGCAGAGGACACATTAAGTGCTATAAATGGTTCAACATCTTGGGCATGAAGACGCGATCGAACGTCGTTCAATAACTGATGGACTACTTGAAATCGTTTTTGAAAACGATGCGACGCAACGAGAAGCGATTCATACTGATTACTCACACGACCTCCTAAAACTCTAAAATATCCTCATTATTCCAACTGCTTTATAATGCGGGTCGCGACTTCCTGATTGTCGAGATTGTGCTTGCTAAAAAACAATGTTGCACAACCGTCAATTGATTACCTTTTGAACATTTTCAGTCTAACAGATTCTGCAAATCTTAGGAACTTTCTTTAATATAAAATTTTTGCATATCGACCTTTAGTACTAAAAATAGATTAATTCACTGAATTTTATGCCAATTCGAAAGTATAATTGTGGACGAGTTATCACTAGATAGACATTATTGGACACATTCGTGATTTTTTCATACTTTGCGCTTGTTTCTTATCCTAGATTTGAGACTTATTAATAATTTAGGCGGCTTTTGCTTGCCTCTTGCTGGTATTTCTCTAATATGTCGTTTATCTTGAGGCGCAAAATTCTTCAAAAAACATGATGGAGACTATTGAATTTCATCAGAAAAAGACAAGAATAAAATTAATTCGCTTTTATCACGAACCCAAAAAATAAACTTTACACACGCAAAACGTATTTTCCTTTCAATTTTGCCGTAAATCTTGTGGATATTTAGAGTTTTCATGTTAAACGTTTTCCATTCCAACCGACTTGATGTGTTAGCTAAACACTTAGCATCAGCCTTAAAAAATTCGCATCTTACCGACCCTATGTGCCCACTTAATTTCGTTGTACAAAGCGCGGGCATGGCCACATGGCTAAAAACCCAAATTGCCGAAGAAGTAGGTATTGCAGGCAACTTAAACTTTCAATTGCCTTCGGCGTGGTCTTGGCAAATTTTTAATGCGCTGACTCAAACGACAACGGACTCTAGCGAATCGGCCTACTCCTTACTAGGTATGCAATGGCGTTTATTCACCCTCTTACCACAACTACTTGATGATGGAAAATTCCAGCCTCTACAAAGATATTTGAATACTCTCAATTCACCAGCAGCGCTTTTTTCTCTTGCTGGAGAAATTGCTAGTGTTTTTGATCAATACAGTGTTTATCGGCCTGATTGGTTAACAAGTTGGGAGCAACAAGAAGTAGACATTGAGAATAAAGGAATTCAAACTACTCCAGAACAATCGCACAGCCAGTGGCAAAAACAACTTTGGTTAGCTCTGAAAAATAAGGCGCTTTTAGAAAACAAAGCACACTTTAATCGTGTGCATTTATTAGATATTTTACAAACTATTGATTTTACAGCATCCCCCTATGCAGAGCGTCTAGCAAAATACAGTCAAGCACCAGTATTTATTTTTGGTTTATCAACATTACCATTGCGCCTGATGGAAATTATTCGCTGGTTCGCACAGTTTACCTCCATTCATTTTTATCAACTCAATCCTTGTCAGGAATATTGGGGCGATCTTATTTCGACTAAAGCCTTGGCTTTTAAAAACCTTAATTTAAGTCGAGAAAAAAAAGAAATTGAAGCAACATATTATGAAAGTGGGCATCCTTTGTTAACTAGTCTCGGGCAGCAAGGAAAAGAATTTTTAGAACATCTGTTGGAAAATGATGTGGCAATCCACGATCTGTTCGTACCACCTCCAGCAAACAATTTATTACAACACTTACAAACTCAATTATTACATAATGAAATTCACGGTAATAAAAAACCAATAAAAGAAGACGATCAAAGTATAAGAATTCATGCTTGCTATCACCCTTTGCGAGAAATGCATGTTTTAAAAGACTTTCTACTTCAACAAATCACGGAAAAACATATAGAACCTCACCAAATCGTGGTGATGATCCCCAATTTAGAAAACTATATTCCTTTTATTCACGCTATTTTTGGACAATCCAGCATTAAAAATAATTTACCTTATAGTATTTCAGATCAATCCTTTAAAGATGCTAATCATTTAGCACCAATTTTTTTATCGCTATTACAATTGCGATTATCTCGTTTTAATTTTTCAGATATCACCAGTTTACTCAACATACCGGCCATCCGTGATGCATTGCAATTATCTAGTGAGACTTGCCAAGCCGCTATCGACAAACTTTATCAATACGGAGCAAGGTGGGGATTAAACCAAGAACATCAGGTTTCACACGTCGGCTCGTCAGCACCTTCTGCTTGTTGGGACAACGCAATAAAAAATTTTTATAATGATTATGTTTTTGCTCCACATTTATCGGACAGTTCTAACGTCATTGATGATTCAAGTATTCTTGAAGCCACCGGTATCTTAATTGCCTTTATCGATAAATTACAAAACCTTGCAACCTTTAGTCAGGAATCGCACACTATAAAAGAATGGCTTGTTTTTATTGATGAAGCTCTATTGACCTTATTTCACGAAGAACTGCCAGAGACTCAGGCATTAGAACAACAAATTTCTCAAGCCTCTCACGAGCTACTCAATATCGTTGAAAATTTGTATTTTGAAGCAACACCTATGCATCAAGTAGCAGTTGATGTCGATATCTTACATCAATATTTAGAAAAACATTTCTTGCAACACAAACAAACCCATCGTTTTTTAACAGGCGCTATTAATTTTTGTACGTTAGTCCCTATGAGGACTATTCCTTTTAAAGTGGTTTGCCTATTAGGTTTAAATGAGAGAGACTTTCCTCGGCAAGATCAACCTCATAGTTTTGACCTTATTCACTACAACCAACGCCGAAGAGGCGATCGTTCGAAACGCGATGACGATCTATATTTATTCCTTGAATCTATCATTGCAGCACAAGATGTATTGCATTTGAGTTATGTCGGATTTGATAGCCAGGACGGGCGTGCTTTGGCTCCATCTAGTGTAATAAACGAACTCAAAGAATCGGTTTATCAAAACTATTATTACGAAAATCAAAAAAATAAAAATCCAGAAGATTGGCTAACTGAATTTCACCCTTTACATCCTTTTCATAAGGACTACTTTACACCTTCTTCAACGCTATACACTTATTCAACCTATTGGGAAGCTTGTGCAATGGAAAACCAGAAATACTTAGATACATTATCCAAACAGCAACAGGCTACAATCGTACCCGCTCCATTAGAAACGGTAACCAGTGATATTCGTATACGTTTTTCTGAATTACCGTTACACGATTTCATTCAATTTTTTATACACCCTACTCGCTTTTTCTTTAATCGCTGTTTAGGTGTTAACTTTGATATTCACTACCAAGAGCAAGCCAACCACGAACTTTTTAGTCAAAACAGTTTAGAGCGTTACCTTTTTAATCAAGATTTTTTAAAATACCAACTTGAAAATCCTAACATTGAAGAGTGGCTACCCACACTTAAACAGCAACATGGTATTCCTGAAATTCCTTTGGGCGATTGGATTGTTGATCAAAATCATCAATCGACAAGCACGATATATCACCATTTACGCCAACAGGTTTCTGCTGCTCTAACTCCGCTAACTATAGATTTACATTGCCAAGACATTCATTTACAAGGCAATATCGCCAATACCGTTGAAGATACTCTTTATTACCATTATTTATCCGCACGATTATCAGCAAAACATCTGATTACAGCATGGTTTTATCATCTTTTTGCAGCAACAACCAAACAGTTGAGAACGACAAAAATTATTGGTCAACAAAAAAAAATTGCTTCTTTCAAACCTTTAAACGCTGATGACAGCTTAGCTATTTTGAATCAAATGATAAAGCTCTTTAAAGATGGTACAAAGATGCCTTTGCCTTTCGCTTTGAATAGTGGCTATGCCTTTTACCAACAAAAGAACCATCCTGAGTCAGCATTAAAAGCTTTCAATCAATCTTGGTATGGAGGATATACGGCAGGAGAAGCCGACGATCCTTATTTATCTCGTGTCTGCCCAGAACTATCACCACAAGATGTCAGTTTTCAACAAGTATGCAATATCTTATTCGAACCTCTTATGCAACACTTTATAAAATAACTGAGAATATCAATGCATAATTTTGATGCTACAGAAATCAATCTTAACGATATCAACTTGATTGAAGCCAGCGCTGGCACAGGAAAAACCTTTGCCATTTCGATTCTTTATTTACGAGCTATTCTTAACGATTTTGGAGATTCGAGTTTATATGATTGTAAACCGATTCATTATCAACATATTTTAGTAGTGACTTTTACCAATGCAGCAACTCAAGAATTACGTGAGAGATTAAAAGAAAAACTGATTGAAGCTAAACACGTCTTGTTAGGTGAAACACAAGCATCCTTAGATCCAGTTTTAACTCGCATATTACAACGTGTTACCAATAAAACTCATGCACTAGCAGCACTGAACTTAGCAATTGCGCATATGGACCAAGCCGAAATTCATACCATTCATGCTTTTTGCCAAAAACTTCTTAAACGTCATTCTTTTGATATGAATTTGCATTTTCACTATGCTTTTCAACTCGACGACAACCATTTTTTAACTCAAGGCGTGCAAGATTTTTGGCGTAATATTATGGCTTCTTTAGAGCGTCCTTTTCTTGATTTACTATTTAACATCACTAAAATCACATCACCGTTTAGTCTGGAAAAACAGTTAAAAAAATATCGGCAACATTCTCATTTGATTTTCCAGCCCGATGATTTGCCTGAAACAGTATCCCATTTTCAAATACAGCTTCAGCAATCTGCTCTAAAAATAAAAAATTTATGGTATCAAGAACAAGCTCGAGAAGCTATTAGTCAATGTTTTGCTAAAAATACTAAACAAGGAAAAATTACTAATTTAGATCGTTTAGATACTTGGCTGAGGTCTGATACAAACCTACCAGTGCTCAATGGTGACGTTTTAGATTTGAGTCCTTGGCAGGCAGAAACTATTAAAGAAAAAGCTAAAAAGCCGATCAAAGATTTAACCGTTTTTACTGCGATTAGTGAATATAATAAACAACTTAAACGAACACTACCCATATTGCTCAGACAAGCATTAAGATTTTGTGGCGACTGGTTGGTAAAACTTAAAGAGCAACAGCAGATTGTAACTGCTGATGACTTGCTCAATAAAGTAAACTCCGCGATTTATGCTGATACTCAACAAAACCTTACACGACAAATAGCAACAGCTTACCCCATTGTTTTTATCGATGAATTTCAAGATACGGATTCAGTACAATACGCTATTTTTCGCTCATTATTCCATCAAGCACGCCACAAAGCAGTGTTCTACATTGGCGATCCTAAACAGGCTATTTATAGTTTTCGTGGCGCTGATATCAATACTTATTTACGTGCTAAATCTGAAATTTCCTCGGACAAGCTATTTACGTTAAATACCAATTGGCGAGCAACACCTGCTATGGTTGAGGTTACCAATGCAATATTCTCTCTTAACCCTACAGTGTTTGATGAAGAACATAAAATTTGTTATCAACAGATTCAAGCCAGTTCACGCTATGCTCATGTAGAATTTATAGTGCAACAATATAAACAACCAGCATTAAGCCTGATTAATGTTGAAACAGAAACATCAATAAGCAATAAAGAACAGTTTTTATTACAAGGTGCTCTTCATACATCCGCCCAAATAGCACAATGGTTAGTGAGCAGCGAAAAAAAAGAAACGACGTTAGGAGGCAAGCCCTTAAACCCTAATGATATTGCTGTTTTAGTGCGCAACGGTAATGAAGCCCAAGCCATTCAACAAGCCTTGGCTGCGCGTGGTATTAACAGCAGTTTTCTCTCTAAAAACTCAGTGTTCAATACAAACACAGCTAGGGATTTATACTGGATTCTTGCAAGTATTATTGAACCATTAGATACGGAAACCTTAATTGCCGCCGTATCTTCATCGCTATTTGGATATAACTTAGTAGATTTGCAAACACAACTTTATGATGAACCTACATGGTTATTATGGGTACAGCGTTTTCACTATGCCCATGAAAATTTTTTACAGTTTGGTCCATTAACCGCTCTGTTGCACCTTGAGTCCGAATTGCTATTAGGCACTCGTTGGTTGAAGCGCTCTAACGGAAAAACAATCATAAGTGAATTTCATCATTTAGCAGAATGTATAGAAGAACAATATCGTCTCAACCAAGGTATGGAATCTCTCAAGCAATGGTATCTACAAAAATTAGATGCTCCAGAAGATATTGAAAATGGAGAAAGAGCACGTATGTCGAATGATGAAACGGCTATTACTATCACGACCATTCATGCCAGTAAAGGACTGGAATATCCCATTGTTTGTTTGCCATATATTAGTAGCGGACAACCAGCTAGTGAACCTCTGTATTTTGATAAAACACAAAAAACCTTAGTGTATGATGCTGACGTTTCTTTAAAATCTATGTATATAGCAGAACAAGAACGACTCGCTGAAGATGTACGCTTACTCTATGTTGCCATAACACGTGCAAAATTTCATTGTTCTATCGTCAACATGAACGATAAACAAGCAAATTGCAGCGCTTGGTATCAAATACTTTCTCATTTAAATCACAAAAAAATTGGAGAAACTCTTCCATTATTAACTGACCTGACAGCTCAAATGCCTCATAAATTGGCGGCTACCGTTCAAATACAATCACCCGCACTGAACATCAAAACATTAGCTTTGCAAACACCTCAAACAAAACTAACCGCCAAGCCTTTTACTCCTAGAAAATTAAATCCCCAATTAACATTGAGCTATACCAGTCTAGCTAAAACGCAGGAACACCACATTCCAATAGAAAAAGTCATCGAATCTGCGAAAACACAAACTATGAATGCTAGCCCAAGCTTGGAAGATTTAACCACATTTACTTTCCCTAAAGGCGCTAAAGTTGGAATATTGCTACATAACATTTTAGAGAAAATAGATTTTACACAGGCGAGTGATAATTGGCTGCCCATTATTCTTTCCCATTTAAAGAATATACATTTACTTCCCAAATTGGAATTGAATGAACTTGCTAATTTTATGAAAAATTGGTTAGAAACTTTGGTGACACAACCTCTCGCTCCTATGACATTCACACTAGCTGATATTCATGATGATAAGCGTTTAAACGAAATGGAGTTTTTATTGAGCTGTCATGAAACGAAGATAGCACCGATCAATCAATTAATGCATCAATACGGTTATCCAAAATTAGCGATAGAATCGACACGTGCACTCAATGGTTTTTTAAAAGGTTTTATTGATTGTATTATTTTACATGAAGGTCAATTTGCTCTGATCGATTATAAATCTAACTACCTAGGTAACAATTACTCAGATTATGCGCCTGAAAACCTATTAATTCCCATGCGCCAGCATGATTATCAGCTGCAATATATCATCTATTGTGTTGCTTTTTATCGCTGGGCAACCCTCAACTACCGTCATTTTGACTACGATAATGATTTTATTGGGATTTACTATCTTTTTATACGAGGTACTCAAGCTCATGGTGACAGTGGTATTTTTTTTGATAAGCCACCCTTAAAGTTTATTCATAAACTGCATGAATTATTACTCAATAGTAATCCACAAATCCCAAAAGGTGAGTAAACATGCCTCTATTCCCTTTGAGTCCCACACTCCAAGCCACAAAAGCCATAGAATATATCAATCATCTAGTCGCTTCTCAGGATTTACGGCTTTTAGACATTTACTTGGTTAAACACGTTCATAATGAGTACCCATTGCTTGATGATACCTTACTCATCGCTTTAGCTTTTTGTAGTTATCAATCTCATCGTCGTCGTACATTTTTGCCTTTAGCGGAATTTACGCCTGAGCACCTACCTCATTTTAATGTTTTTTATCCTGAAGAAACAACTATAAGTTGGCTTGAACGTTTAGCATTTCATCTTAAACAACAGCCCAAAACTTGGCTAGTACATTTTGCTGACAAACTTTATTTATACCGCTATTATGAGAGTGAAAAGGCCGTTGCTAATAACTTACTTATGCGTACCCAGATTACAATGGAGATACCTTTATTGCCGAGTAAATCAGCTTTCAATGCCTTCTTTCCTAAGCATGACCATTTAGACTACCAACAAGTAGCAGCAGTTATTAGCGCAACACGTAAATTTTCAATTATCAGTGGTGGTCCGGGTACCGGAAAAACGACGACTATTACCAAAATTTTAGCCTTACTCATTACCAGCTATTGGCGAACTCACCATAGAGCACCGCGAATTCGTTTAGTTGCACCAACGGGAAAGGCGGCAGCACGTCTGACAGAATCTATCCAAGCGAATTTAAAACATCTCACACTTGAAGAAAATTATAAGTATGCTTTTCCAACACAAGCAACAACCATACATCGATTATTACGAGAGTTTGCACAAGATCAACGACGAAGTTTAAAAAAGCAAACCCAGTTTCATATTGATATATTAGTTATCGATGAAGTCTCTATGGTGGACTTAACATTAATGCAAAGACTTTTGCAACACTGTCCAATCGAATGTCATTTAATTATGATGGGAGATAAAGACCAACTTCCTAGTGTCGATGCAGGCAACTTGCTCCATGATATCTCTTCTATTGTGCTTCGCAATCAAAAACTCGATTACTCTTCAAAAACACGCAGTATCTTAAAAGATTTTGGCTTGAATTATGAAGATCGACAAGCAGAACCAGATTCACCACTCAATGATCATTTTGTCATTTTAAGAAAAAGTTATCGTTTTGATGAGAAAAGTCAAATTGGTCTTTTGGCACATGCTATCCAAACACGCACTTTTTCTGCACAAGATTGGCTTTGGAATCACGGCCTTGAAAATGAAGTGAATTTATTTCATCTACAATCGCTTGAAAAATTAGCTTTATTTAGACGCTATCAACAGAATTGTCTGGAGTTTGTTAGAGAAGCCCAAGCACTTTCGTATCATCAAGAGCACACAGGTTTATTTACTCGTCTTAGAGAACATCAAATGCTGTGTGCTACCCGATTTGGTGCAATGGGTGTTGAATCTATCAATCAAAAAATTGAAAGTTATTTAGCGTATCATCATCTGAAATCAAAAAATCAAACTCATTATGTGGGAAAACCTATTATTATTCTCAAAAATAGCCATCATCTTAAGCTATACAACGGTGACGTAGGCATTTTACTGTTTGAACCCATGAGCCAACAAATTTGTGCCGGCTTTCAACAAGTTGATGGCAATATACGTTATGTGCCTTACTATCAACTACCCGAACATGAAACAGTATTTGCTATGACAATTCATAAAAGCCAGGGCTCTGAATTTGATCAAGTTTACATGATGGTGGACAGTGCTCAAGAAACCAAAGAACACGAATCCTTTTTAACAAGGGAGTTGATTTATACAGGAGTCACACGCAGCAAACGCAGATTGTATATCGCTATCGAGCCACAAGTTTTAGAGAAAGCGATACACCTGAGTTATCCAGCAACGACCGGTTTGGCGGAACATTTGCGAAGTTAAGCAACCTTTTCATCGACCACCAATGATTGCTGTAAACACATTGGGCAAGCAAAACCTACAGCTTCCTTTTGTTTAAGAACTTTTACAGCACGAATACGGTAACCTACCCACCCACAAGAACAACTCATTCGATCGTATTGATTTGGCGGTTTAATAGACATATCTTTTTCTCCTGCGTTTTCCACACACAAAACCCTTCTATTTATTTAAATTACAAGCACTCATTTAGTTTACTCATGCAGCAACGAAAGCGACGTGAAAGGCTATACGAACAAAGAGCGTACAAGCTCGCAATTTGAAAGACCAAAAATGGATAACTTAGAATAAGACTTTATTAATAAGAGGTTAGCTAATTAAAAAATATAAAATATCGAGCTTTGCACGATTTTGGACATCTCTGCACAATCTTGGAT
>JBCCZV010000130.1:0-10505 GCA_039187085.1 Pseudomonadota bacterium | reverse complement strand
TCATTTTATTATTAATCATTTTTTCTTTTTAGCAACTAAGAGCCGCACCCCGCAAGGTGCAGCTTACACCCTTATTTACTGCAATATTTCAATAGCATTGATCAAAGGATTTTCAATTTGATGAATAAATTGTATATTCAGTTCATTATCTGAGACCGTCACTGGAAATGACAACATGCCTCCCGATTGATGACCAAATAACGCGATCAAGTCGATATCGCTTTGCTGTAATTGATTTTCGATTGATACACTAAAAACACGATCACCAATGAGCTGCGTACCAGCAAAACCACTGCCCATATATAAATTTACCGTGTAGTTGCCATTACTTAATGGTATGTCAAACTGCATCTCTTGGCCACTCGGTGGATCCCATCTTTCGTTTTTAAAAATAGCGTTAAAAGTAGCGTTATCAATATACGAAGGGATGGAAGCATCTTTATTGGAGAAGTTTAGATTGAGCGATGCCAAGTTACCCGTATTCACGCTATAGCCATCACCGTTATAACTATTGGCTGTTTGATTAGCCACCCAGTTAGGCCCGCCATCAGCCGCCTGTACCAGCGCTCCTCCTGCATTGATACGCATAACAGCTGCATTGCTGCTTCCTGTAATATTTGCACTCAACGGTATTTCAAGTGGCGAATTATTACCAGAATGTGCTATTTGCAAGGTTGCAGATTTAGCGCCCAAGCTGTTATTCGGTGTGAAGAGAACCGGTAGAATCAACACTTCTGATGCACCCAACGACTGAGGGGCTGTAAAGCTTGTTGAAAAGAGTCCACTGTTCGAGCCAACAATCGAAACGTTATCAATCACAATATTAGGGTCACTGGGGCCACTTAAATTGGTGATTTCTAGGTTAAATAAGGCGGAAGGCGCTCCTGCTGATAAATTGCCAAAATCAATACCATTGTCGCCTTCTCCGATCGCTTTTAGTGTGCCCGAGTCATCTTCTGAAATATTGATAAAATCCCAAATCGCAGAAAATGCATCTGCACTGGCTCCATAAGAAGTGGCAATAATACCAACCGCTAACCCTTGATTATCCGCAGGATCGAAAAATTTATTGGGTAAGTCGATACTTTGTCCAATAGGTGATATAGCTGTTCCACTACCGGTTGAAACAAAAAGCTGAGCGGTACTTTGTGCAGGGTCGATAGATATAAAGAGATCAACAGCATTGCCATCGAGTAAACCAGGCACATTAAAGCGTGCTGACTGCCCATTTTTGACACCATCAACTTCTAGAAGCACTTCGACACCGTCAATGTTATCGGTTGATGACTTACCATGGCCAATCACCAATTTTAAATAATTATTTTGGTCGCCATTGCCGATAAAAATACCCGCTGATTGGAAAGGCACAGGATCAGTACTGTTGCCATTAATACCGAAAAAAGGTGATTCTAAACGCGAATGAATCGTAAACGGCGCTGATTGATTATCGACATCAATACCAAACTGAAACGCATATTCTTGCGTATTTAAACTGCCGATAGGGTCGCCCTTCGGAATCAAATCAATCGACGCTTTACCTGCTGCACCACCAAAAGACATGTTTTGCTCATCAAACTGCGTTAGATAATTGGTATTGCCTGAAGGGTCAAGCATTAAACCGGTAAACCCTAAACCAAAGAAACCTGTTCCTGGATCATTATTGAAAAAGCTATAGTTGATGGGTAGCTGGGTTTGCGTACCATTGTGTTCATCGATAGCAAATACATCGTTATTATCGTTGATACCGTCATTGTCATCATCATTATCGTTAAGATCGGAGACTTTATCATTATCATTGTCTTTCGGTACCGAACCACCCGAGCAATGATTAGTGCCATTATCCACCTCATCTTGATTCGAATAACCGTCATCATCAAAATCACCATTGGGCGAGAAGCTAGAGCTACCCGGCACAGGACATGCAGAACTACTTTCTAAAGGTTCAAAAATAGTGATATTATCCGCACCGTAAGTGGCTGCCCACACAGTACCTGCAAAGGGATGATTATCCGGTAAGGCAATAATATCTAAAGGTGTTGCACCAAACCCACTAAAGATCACTTCTTTTAAGGTGATGTCAGTACCAGCATTATTAAGCGCATATCGGTTGATATTGCCATTAAACGATGCCGTAAGAATATTGCCTTGCAATTCACCCTCAAAGTTACTTGCTGTATATTCTGTAATACCATTTGTTGACGAGTTGATAATATCTAATATATTCACTTCGTTACTATTAATTGCATTGGCGAGATATTTTCCTCGACGCGGATCATCCGGAAAATCGGAGATAGATAATGAGCCATTAAAATAGCCTGATGCACCTTGAAGCAGTTGCTGCAAAGAGTAACGTGACGTTTCTTGCCATGATCCATTTTGCTTTTTATAGGTAATTAAATCCGCTCGAGATGGAAAGGCAGCAATAGGATTTGGGTGACCGCCGTTATAAGTACCAGGAGCATCATCAATGGTACCAATATAATGAAACGAATCGCCGTGCCCTTGACTGCCCGACTCATTGAATTCATTTTTAATATAGTCGCCGTTTTGTGGCTGATAACTTGTGGTGCTTTCATCACCTTTAAATGTATTAGAGGCATTATATATTGTAGGCAAACCACCCCAACCCGTGTTAGGTCCATTGTCCGACGTATAAATTTTTCCACTTTGTGTCACGACAACATCATAAGCGTTACGGAAACCCGCCGCAAAGATTTGTACAGGTCCTCCTGGTTCCGCAAAAGATTGATTCAATCCATCATTACCACCGAAAGGGTCGCCAATATCAATTGTTGATTGATATAAAGGATGATTTTGAGGATAAGGGAATTCAGGATCACTATTGGTGATATCAGCACGTTGCGGATCGTTTAGCGTTGGTAAATCATAAACGTACTCGGTATTAGTTCTTGGATCAGTAAAAACTGGCATACTTTCCAGTTGCGTTAAATTCACAACCAGCAAAGCACCCGATAACAGATATTCAGCAGTACCAACAAAGTTATTACTCGGTGCACCTTTATTAGTATGTCCACCTTGCTGTAATAACAAATACGTATTGCCATTTTTTTCAAAAATATCCATACCATTGGTTGAGTGATTTTCCTCACAGCGAGGTAAACCGCGCAGCAAATCCACTTTTTTCCAACCGCTTGAAGTTAAAGTTAACTTCGACAACACACCTGAGTTGGTATCAAGATTTTTATCATTAACACCACCACCACCGCCAATAAGATTGTCAGACGAACTCACATATAAAACGGGAGCTGCTGCCGTACCCGCTGCTAATATCCCTGTGACTTGTCGTTTTTGAACATTCGTTTGTGTACCATCATCCGTATGATTAGGGATATTTTGCTGAACTAAATTAATGGTTTCTGTATTGGTTACGGTGTAAGAGCCGCTACCTTGCGGAGCCGAATCTCGCGTAATCGTAAAGCCTAAAAGCTTACCATCTTGTTGAGACACATACAGTCGCCCATCAGGACCAAAATCCAATGAAGTTGGATTATTAATGTTTTCATTTTTAAGCCCACTGGAACCAAAATTAATTTCGGCGGCATACAAGCTTGAACACAAAATGCCAACGAGCGGCAAACAATATAGTTTATTCCAAGTCATTACAAATAACTCCTTTGATAGTTTATTACTATCTTTGATTATTATTAAAATACTTTTTTATTATTTCTATCATTAACACTTTTTCATGTTACCAAATCCACATGATTCTTACATTTTTTTATATCAAATTGATACAAAAAATATAAATTTAATGTTCGCAACAAAGCTGTCATTTTGTAGATAACAACATCATAAAAAACAAGATAACTCACAATAAGTCCAAAGACTTAATTAATTGTATCAAATTTAATAAAAATCGTTAGCCGAATGATTAAAGCAATACTTTAGTTGTAAAACAAAAGTTTATGACAAATAAATTGATCTAGTGCTTGATCATAAAACCAAATAAGATTTCAATAAAAAATTCATATTGTGAGTGCAATAAGCTTTCATTGAAATCTTATTGCCTATAAAAAACATCTATAAAGTTGCAAGGGAGTTTAGATAATGAGTAGTATCATTGACTTTCTAATGGTGGCCCTTTTAATGAACCACGTCATTATTGGTTTATGCACGTTTGGAATCGTATCCCTTGTTTGGATACTGAAAACTCAGAAGTAGAATATTCAAGAAGTGGTAACACCATTTTTGGAATCGAAAAACTAGCTTTAGATGAGAAAGTATTAGAAAACATTGAATTCAAACAACGGCAAATATTCGAATTAGCTGAGAAGCCGTCGGTTCTTTTAATTCATCAAAGTGTTAAAGATAAAATTTTATCCGTAACCCCAGTCGGCTGTCGATTCTTTAAGGCCACCGAGTGGAACAGTGATATTGTTTTTGATTAGCCTTGTTACCATAGTTAAAAATTCGTGCTCTGTTCGATTCCAATCGGAATCTTTTCTTAAAGCATTTCCATACTTTATTGGTGATGGCTCTTGATTAGCTGAATACAGTCTCTCCAAGTTGTCATATCTCATAGATTCAGCCTTATTATTTTCATATGATATAAGCAACGAGATACATGCATCCTTCGCCAGTTTTCAGATACGCCATATCCCCAGCCCAAATTTCGTTTGGAGCCAACGGCTTAACATTCTGATTGAGCAAATTATCTGCAACCGAATCTGAATGCTTAGATTTGATAGTTACCTTGTGGGCAATTCACTGCTTAAACTTATAGCAAGAATAACGATTAATTGTTGCTTTTTGTATTTTTTTTAATCTTTTTTTTCATCTAAAACCTAAAAAAGTTAGAGATTCTCCATATCGTGTTAACTTTTTACATTGCGTACTATTTTTTATATTGATAGCATTCAAATTGCTTAAAATCTTTTTGTTCAAAAAGTATTCAAAAAAATAAGCAGACAATTTTTATAAAAATTTTAAAAACATAAAGAGTTAATAATATGAAAAAAACATATATATCCTTGGGCGTTTTTTTGGGTTCAATATTCGTATTTTTATTGAATACAAAAGCACACGCTGCAGACCCTTTTCGCACTGTTGGTAACTGCTATTGCGGAAACGTACCGACTACATTAAAAGAGCGTAAAGTAAAATCTTGGTCAACCGTTAAAGGTAAAGTGACGGATATAAAAACCTTTCAACCTAACAAGATAACAGCACTTCAACATGTTAAAGTAAAAATCACAGGGGAAGTTAAAGGCCCATTAAAAAAGGGTAAAGTGATTACTTTAGTGACGTATAAAAATCCAGATTTTTGTGGAAGAACCTTTAAGAAAAATGCTGAATATGCATTTTTCTTAGGTAACCCTGCTAAAAATTCTATTGCAGGAAAAGTGGGTCCAAATCGACACGATGTCGATCAATGTAATGGCGTTGTAGCATGGACGAAAGATACTCGCTTCGAACTGAATGTTGATAATAATTTACGGCGACAACGAGCCCAGGCCAGAAATAATATGTCTAGAGCTTTGGTGCAAGATGATGATGTCGATAAAGTTTTGTTAAAGATTAACCAACAAATTGCTAGAGCGACTTATAAAACACAAACGAGAGGTAAAAAACTCACGGCCCAAGAAGGTGGATATCAATGTGAAGCTAAATTAGAAGCGATACACGAGTCTAAATACGCACAAGCTTGGATGACCTATTGTACTAAAGAAAACGGTCACCGATCCGATGGTATTTATACCGTGGCATTTCGTGGTAGTAAAGGTTTAAAAGAATTAATGAACCAAGTGAAAGATGGTTTTGTCATACCGATTCGACCCTTAGCAGAGCTGGAAGCTGCGCAACCTGTACATGGACCTTTAACATTAAAATATTGGGCTAACAGGTACAATTCTTTAGAGCGATTTGTGCATGCTTGGAGTGTAAAAAACGGTTCTTGGCATAGACGCGTTGTGTTTACTGGGCATAGTATGGGTGGTGCATTAGCGCATATTGCCAATTATATCGAAGTACAAACCATCGGTTATAGTGATTCTCACTTAAGAAGCAGTCATGCCGTGAGTTTCAATGCACCTAAAATTTTCTTTTCTACCAGCGGGCGAAATAAATATCGCGATGACTATGCAAAACCAACATCTCGGGGTAAAAAGGGGGCTATTGTTGTGCAAAGAAGTCACGATCCGGTTAATAGTTTTCCATTGGGTTATCATGGTTATCAGCTGAATACAACTTACACAGCTCCTGCTTTCGTTTTTCCTTCCAATCCTTATGGAGGTCTTACCCATTTTACGCTCACTGAAGCATTAGAACTTGATAAAAATCATAGAACACAGTTTGATGACCTCGAATTGGATGAAGCGGCGGCACTTTTATCCAGTAATTTTTGGGCTTTACAATTTGATTAAATAATAACGCGTTTTTCATGTTGCAGGCAGAAATAGAATCTTGCTGATTCTATCATGCTCCTGCAGCATACATTGTCTATTAACCTTACAAAAAATGAATGTGTAAAGTGATATGAAAAAAATAGTGTTTTCAATCCTATTAGTGCTTGCAGCTTTTATTATCCTGCAAAAAGGAAATCATTTTTTTAATGATACTTCCATAGCCGACAATACAGAAAAAAAATTTCAAAACGCCAACATTGAAAATCCCCAAAAAAATACATGGCATAATGATGAAGATAATGACTATATTGATGAAAAGACACTACCTAATCTTGATAACATCACTGCAGAAGCTGGCCGAAGACTAGAAGAATATAAACCAGCGATGGAAATCAGTCATCGCTTTTTGAACGCAGTGGAAGATGCTTTATCATTGCTTGAAGAAAACAAAGACGACTGTCATTTTGTATCATTGCAATGGGAAGATCATATTAATGCTATATTTTCACAATTTGAAATTGAACTCGATCTTTTTGATCAAAATTTAGAAAAATTACCTATTGAAAAACAATTAGACTTGCAAGCAGCTATACAAAATGATGTATTGGCCCAACAGAGTATGCTTACTGAAAAAATTTTTCCCATTCTTGAACGTTGTGTAAATGTCAAAGATTGAATAATTATCGTATCTCATTGGTTAAAGCCGACCATGCTAGCATAGTCGGTAATAGAGTTAATCCGTTCTTAGGAACATGATTCACAGAAGTGTTTGAACTTGCCGCTTATTTTCGACGAGTTCCTTTTCATTCATCAAAGACACCATTTTATCCGTAACCCCAATAGGCTGTCGATTCTTTAAAGCCACCGAGTGGAACAATGTCCTTTAGATAGCCTTTTGCCTTATTTTTTTAAACATAGCAATCGATTATGCTCAATCGCTACTTTGATTAAAAGGCAAGTGGCAAGAATGTCAAAAAACAATGTCGGCGTTAACGGACGTAGTGTGGTGACCAAAGACAGCCCATCCCTGGTATACAGAGCCACATACCTTACAAGCACACCACTTAATTTGTAGCGAAGCGATGGACGACAACGATTGGCCAGAATATTGTCGGCAATTTGGATACGATATTAATCACCCAAACAATGGTGTGATGCTGCCACATACAATGGCGCTGGCTTGCCAGTTACACGTGCCTGACTAAAAAACCTAACACGCCTTGCCCGCATGATCGCGCTCATGGTTTGACTCAACAAAATAGCACCACAGGTTTGCCTCGCAAATCTAGCCCACTAAAAGTAGGAGAATAGTATCATGTTACAGCAAGAATATTACATTCTCGAAAGCACTCAAGAATCCTGCCTGTTTTCATGGGATCAGAAAAGCGGTTCATTGGGTATGGGGCAACCGGTACAGATTGACGAACCCATAAAAATACGTGTGGGACAACCCATATCGGAGCATCCCCAATTTGTGGATTTTCACGAAATGCCTGACCCCGTATTTTCAAAACGTATTGTGGAGGTGCTAGCACCGATGCATCTTTACGGCATTCAGCTTTTGCCGGCTAAAGTACGCAACCCCAATGGTGGCCCTTTTGATGAGCCACGTCATTATTGGTTTATGCATGTTTGGAATAGCATTGCTTGCTTAGATATTGATGATTCAGAAGTAGATCTATACGATGATGGTAATATATTTTCAATTGAAAAATTAGTTTTAGATGAGAAAGCATTAGAAAACATTGAATTCAAACAACGACAAATATTCGAATTAGCTGAAAAGCCGTCGGTTCTTTTAATTCATCAGAGTGTAAAAGACACCATTTTATCCGTAAACCCAATAGGCTGTCGATTCTTTAAAGCCACCGAGTGGAACAGTGATATTGTTTTTGATTAGCCTTGTTACCATGGCTATCAATGAGAAATTCATGCCATGTAACAAGATAAATCCTACCCTCTCAACGGTTTTGCAGCAGCCTGGCCTGCTTGATAAAAGCCATTTAGTTTTCAATCATCACTGGGTAAAGTGTTCGACCGACAGGTAACAGACGATTAGCCGGGAAAGGATCGCGAACTTTTATGGCATTGGGTCCTCGGTATATATTACTGTTATTTGACCAAAAGCGCGCGTTATTATTGTTTCTCTCCAGCGTCGTATTACGATACAGATAATTATCGCGTTTAGAGACTTTATGTTGTATTGACCAAGGCCCCATGATCGCATGATAAATCGGCGTCATATCTGCAGGTAGTGTAATGCGATTATTTTCAATTAAATTGTCGCCATCATCATTACTATGAAAGCTAATTTCTTGTCTGAGATCGTTATCATATAACACGTTATACCGCACATTATCTCCTTGCAGTGATATGTGGCGGAGGTGGGTCACTTTAGATTGGGTCATTAAATTATGGCTATTCATAAAAATAAAATAGCCATGAAAACCCCCTTGTTTATTATGTACACCATCCACGTTTAAATCCCGAAAAGTAATGTGTTTCGCGTTAGACCTTACAGGAAAATCAGCACTGTTGATGATATCAACGCCGTCCAACCAAGAATCAAAAGCGCCTTTAAATAAGACTGAAACATTGGAGTTACCTGGCAGTTCATTATTTTTTACCGCCCCACCATCACTTTGCCCAACATTCCAATTAAACCTGGGTGTGCCCCAACTGCCACGAATGGTCATGCGATAAATGCCCGAGTACCTCACATCTTCCCCAAAAAGAAAAGCAGAGCTGTTTTCCATATGAATTTCTGCCACCGTTCCTTTGCGCGTTTCACCCAGTAATGACACATTACTTTTCATTTTGATTTGCCCATGAATTTGATAAACCCCATCACTCAGTAAAACGGTACCACCACCACACTCCGCCACTTCATTAATCGCGCGATTAATATCAGTTTCATTTCCACCATTCACAATTCGCTTGATTTGTAAATTATGCAACAGTGGTATCCCGCCTCTCACACCCGCTTTTAGCCATTCGCGCATCTGTGGATAGTTAGCATCGAGCTTATTCAAATCAAATTGACTATTAGGATCGCCAACACGCATTTGGGCAACATAATTTTTTAAGTAAGGCGTAATATCAAACACCTGGCAGCCCGGAATTTCTGGTGCTGCTACAGTCTGTGGTTGGTTATCACAGCGCTGTGTACCGCACAGACAAACACTAGACTCTGAACGACTTTCTTTGCAATCAGTCGCATTGTCCCAAGTCGCACGGCACTGTGAGGTTGTATCACATTGATCGATGGGGGCTTGGTTAACTAAACTATCGCAGCTCACGTCTTCGCACATACACACACTATTGGTGCTGCGGCTATTTTTGCAATCCGTTGCAGCAGGGTATTGCTGCCGGCATTGTGTTGTTGAATCACATTGATCGATGCCGGTGTTAAGAAGTGCATTGTAGATATCCGTAGGCGCAGGCGTCATTACGCTTGTGGATTCCTCAACACTGTCTAGATTTTCATCGGTTGTGGTTGTTTCTTGTTCGTCAACACGCTCATTGACAGCGACGGACGCGTTATCATTGCATGCGACTAACACACTACCCCATATAAAAATTACAGCGATTTTAAAGCTCAAACTGCGCATTAACTGCCACTCCCCACTCTGATCAATGAAAAATTCTACACAATTGAATATCAATTTATCATGGGAAGCCCAACAAAATAGAACACTAGTTCGTGTTTTTTGTGGCGATTACATCGTATTTTAGAAAATCAATTTGGACGCTTTTTATTCATCGTTATCGATAAAAAACGCTTTATCCATCAAACGAATTTTTTAGACCGTGTTCACTATGGGGTAGAGGCTGTATCTATTGAGGCAGACCTAAAATTTCTTCGAGACGATTGACTATTTTGCACCGAGCATGCTCTAGCTTTTCTTTTTTCGCGCCTTGATAGACTAAACCCTCCATTTGCTGCTCGATAAAAATAGGCATATACCAGAGTAAAGCCACCCATCGGCGGTCAATCATTGTTTGTGAACTAAAATCAATACTGTATAAGAGGTCCAAGACTCTTTCAAAACCCGATTCTGAAAATATTCTCTCTCTTAACAGCACAAAAAAAGCCTGTTCATTATCCATAGACCATTCTTTTTCTAATAAGCTGAGTGG
>JBCCZV010000129.1:0-10513 GCA_039187085.1 Pseudomonadota bacterium | reverse complement strand
CGATAAGACTATCCAGGTCTATCGTCAACTTATCCAGCGTTTGATTTAATGTTTATTCGTTTTGGGCTGAAGTGTCGGTTATCTTAATGTTATCTATCAAAATAGAATCATAGGTTAACATTTCCGACTCATCTAACCCCCACAAGAAACCAAAACCAATTTCATTATAATTTCTTAATAGTATTTCTCCGTAAAAACCTTCAGGTAAGTTTCTGACGTGATGAATCGTTTCTCCTTCGGCTTGTCCGGAGATAATTTCATTGTAAGGCTCAATACCCTGCCAACTTAAAGAAAGCATGGATGAATTGGGACTATCAAACAATAAGTCATTACGATATTGCACCAAATCAAACGATAACGCTGAATTAGACATATTTCTTGTATCAACACACAATGAAATCTCTGCCGAATAAGGAACTCCTCCCGCTATACCACTGATTCTAGGAAACGCATTTTCTTTGACTTCGCAATGTTCACCCACACCGCCAAATACATCGCCATATTCAAAAGACTGCCCTGTGAAACCCAAAAAAGTTTGGTTGTTTACTTTAACAAAATCTGCAAGACCTAAACTCGTATTTACCGTCATTCCATCGAGTTGATCCAATTGGATGAAGTCATCCACATAACTTTCTTGTGATTGAAATTGAAAATTTGTGTCGATAACAGGTATTTTACGAAATGCCACGTCAACGCTATTATTGGTTTCATCAGCATCTTCTATAAAATTAAGCTGTAACTTTGGAGAGTCGATCCGTTTATTGCCTAAATTAAAAGAAAAAGTTTCCATCACACGCTCGGAACTTTTTAAATGGTGAGGCACTTGATAATCAAATGTATGCAGTTGTTCGCCGTCAATATTTTGTAAACTGAGTTTTATTTGACTTCCTTTTCGTATAACTGCACATGAATTATTCATTATCTCAAAAGAAAGCTGATATTCGCCATCTAAGCCGCAAAGTGTTTCACTGAATAATTGTGGGTTAACCAGCAGTCTTGAAGGCGTTAGAGAAATATCGCGTTGTTTAGCATAGACTTGATAGAACTTAATGTGACTATGATTAGTATCATTCTCATCAAAGGGGAATGTTAATGTAGTTTCTACACGACCGCGATTGGTCGATTCTTCAATATACCAATCATCAATGACGATATCAGTGCTTTGTCCTGCTTTGATAACTTTATCAATAACAAGATGTCTCGTTTCCGACAAGGATGACGTGGATAAACTCAGTGTGGCTTTATTGTTCAAATCATAATTTTCGGGGTCATAATCTTCAGAACCGTAGTTAGTCACTTTTATGGTTATTGGATGGAATTCTTGAGTACCACAGAATTCAAACAAACCTCTATCTCTACTTTCTCCACGATCAATAGATAAATCGATACCGGTAATTTGTACTGCAGGTTTTACCCCAACGGCTTGCCAGACGGTTTTAACTGCATCGGTTTCAAAAGCGTCTTCACCATAGAGTGCTTGTGCTGCTAGTGTTGTAGCTCGTAAAAAATCTTGATAGCTAGCTTCTCTAAGATAATCTTTATTGGCCACAAAAACAATTTGTGCGGCTCTATCCATTCCCAAGCCTTCTAAGTTATAGGCTTCTCCAACCTCATTGACATATTTTCCTCCTTCAGCCAACAATACGAACCACTGTGATGCAACAGCACCTCTTCCATGCATACCTGTTTCATCCCAAAATTGTCCTTCATAATAAGAAGGCATATTGACTTTATTGGGATTATTCAAAATGCGAAAAGCCGGCGTACTTCTATCAAAATAATTTCCAACTTCCCAACTAAATTGGCTTGGATCAATTTTATACTCTAAATATTTACCCATTATATCGGCGATACCTTCATTAATAGCACTCACACCAATAGCTGATGTTTGCTCTACCACTCCATGCATAAATTCATGTCCAATCACATCAGCAGTCGCCATAGACTCTATTGTACAATTGCCTTGACCAATTGAAGTACCTATCTCTGAAAGCCAAACACCATTAACTCCCGGTGCACCTAAAGACACTGTTAACATCCCACCTTTATTATCAATTCCATACCAATCAAACTCTTCTTTAAATAGATCAAACCATTGTTGAGTGACATAATGAGCATCTAATGCGTTTTTTTCTAAATCACTAATGCCACTAAAATTTCTGTTATTATCTGTAACGGTTTTTGTGCCATAACGGCTATTAACAATTGTTGAAATGGATTTACCACGCGTTGGATCTCGTAAAATATAACGCCCATCACTGGTTTTCTGAAAAGTTATTTGCTGCAAGCCATGATGTTGCGTCATTACATGACTTTTAACAATTCGATTATTTGCAAAGTTATGGTGAGAAGTTTCTATTGGACTTTCAAGGTTAAAGGAGTGGGCATTTGCCAAAGAATTCACAACAAAAGTCATTGGCAATAGAGAAATAAATTTTTTATTATTCATTATATTCGCTCTTTTTATTAGTATTTTTTGATTTTATTTTACGCCATAATTTTTTTTAAAAAGTTATGGCGTTGAAATATTGATTAAATAACATATTTGCTTATTTTTCTGTGAAAAAACACACAAAATTTTTTAGACTTATGATAAATTGATAAAACTCTAAGCCATCAATCATTTTTTTGTTAAATGACTTATCAAGGAGAAAGGATGTCGTATCATTGGTCAGATTTGGTTGGCAACGTAGGTGTGTTGATGATTTTAGTCACCTACGGTTTGTTACAGCTTGAACGCCTTGCAAGCACCTCCCCCATTTATAGTGGGTTTAATGCTTTGGGCGCTGCATTGATTTTAATTTCTCTCACCGTCAATTTTAATTTTTCGGCTTTTATCATAGAAATTTTTTGGTTAATGATAAGCCTCTTTGGTTTGTGGCGTCATCAATTTCATCAACCGCAAAAAAAGAAAAAGCCAGACCACTAAAAGAGTGGTGCTGGTTTGCCTAAATAATAACCTTGAGCATAATCCACACCAATTTCCCGAATAGCTTCTAAGGCTTTTTCGGATTCTACGAACTCAGCTATCGTTCGCATTTGCATAGCGTGCCCGATATCATTAATAGATTTTACCATAGCAAAATCAATGGTGTCGGAAGCAATATCTCTAACAAAAGCCCCATCAATTTTTAAGTAGTCTACGGGTAGATTTTTTAAGTAGGAGAAGGAGGACATACCTGTACCAAAATCGTCCAATGCAAAACTACAACCTAATTTTTTTAAACTGGTTATAAAACGCTGTGCTTGCGTTAAATGTTGGACTGCTGCTGTCTCGGTAATCTCAAAGCAAATTCTCTCTGATGGAACTTGCATAGCTTCAAATTCTTCCAGGACAAACTGCAAAAAACTTTCTTGGGAAAGAGAGCATCCCGATAAGTTAATAGTGCACATATCTAAACCGGATTGGTAACGTAAATTATCACTTAGCCAAGAAAAAGTGTTGGTTATCACCCAACGATCAATCATTATGACTAAGTTAAAACGTTCAGCAGCCGGTAAAAAATGTGCGGGACCAATGGTATTACCATCATCTGTGACCATTCTTACGAGAATTTCTTGATGATGCTTGGATGGATTGTCCAGTGAAACAACTGGCTGTGCCCACAAAGACAAACGGTTACCACGCAACGCCTTAACAATTTTAGAAACCCATTCCATTTCTAAATGGCTTTTGGCTAACTCTTTATCATCTTCAGAATAAAGTCTGGCTGCATTCCTACCACTCAATTTCGCATGATAACAAGCTGCGTCAGCTTGACTGAGAATACTGGCCCAGTTTTCACTTTTATTATTGATAGGAACAACACCAATACTGGCACTCAAAGAAAAAGAATGTTGCGACCATGAAAATAAAAATGATTCAACTAATTTTCTTATTTGGTTAGCTTTAATCATAGCTTCATTGGTTGAAACATCGCAGAGTAAGACGCCAAACTCATCCCCACCAATTCTTGCTAACACGTCTCCTCTTCCCAGTTCACTTTGAATCACATCCGTGAGCTGACGTAGCAATTCATCTCCCGCGATATGGCCACATGTATCATTAATGACCTTAAACTGATCGATATCTAAATAACACAAGGCTGAAGACTGATGATGTTCTTTGTGCTTTTTCAATGCATATTGTAGGCTACGTTCAAATTCTGCCCGATTCACCAAACCTGTTAACGCATCGTGCGATTGATGAAAGGTAATGGCTTCACGCAGTAACTTGGTTTGCGATAAATCAGTCACTACTAAAATAAAAAGTGTTTTAGGAGATTTTTCAAGACTTGCATGAACTTTCACTAATAAATCAAAAGGCATTTTCCGACGATCAAATGTTAGGAGATACGAATTTTTGATGTGGCTCTCCAATACGTCAGGTTGACTTAATGATTCCAATGTCAGATCAACTTTTTCTCCTGAATTTTCATCGATAATATTCACGTACTCATTAACGGCATAAATGACGGACCCAACCGTTGCCATGCCAAAAATACGTTTCGACATTTCGTTGGCATAGGTAATATGTAAATTATCATCGACGATAAGAACACCTTGTTCAATCAACCCCATGATGTTGTCGAAATCCCATGAGTTGAGTGCGTCAATAGTATCTGAACAAGTTGATAAAGATTGTAAAATCAAAATAATTCCTTAAGCAGTCATTATGTTTGATGAGCATTTTAAGCACTGACGATGTAAAAGCTTTATATCAACATGCTTTCATCAACAAATATGGTAACATCCTCAATGTTGATGCCCAATCCGACTAAATGCTAATCATGACTAGGGTTCATTAGCATAAATAACCTGTTATTCTGTTTTTGCTCATACAAGCCTTGATATCATTTAACAACAAAATACATCAAAATGGGTTACTTACTAATGATAGCCAATGGGTTATTGTTTAGTGCCAATTTTTTGTCACCCGCTATTGGGCTTTTTTCTATAATGATCCAAGATGTCGATTTATTGGTATTCACTCCTTGGTAGCCAAATCACCTTCGTATGGGTAAAATACAGCGTTTTAAATGAGTGCAATGAAAATTGGCACGGTTAAATTGTGGGAGTGTACTCGCGTGAGCATTTCAATTTCAGGTGAAAGGGATGAAGCTGCATCTCCCTGCATTGGTGTTTGTAGCACAGGTTTGGGCGATGATATTTGTCGTGGTTGTGGACGAACGTTTGAAGAAATATCTCAGTGGCAATCCCTAACCAGAGAAGAAAAAATCATCATTAATCGACGAATCCAACACGAAAAAAGCACGCTTTCCAAATCTTAGGTGGAATCCTGTATGCTTGTCGCGTACTATCCATCAAGATCAATGACTTGCTAACGAAATTTCTTGACTAGCAGTTAAGCCATACATGAAAATCTCACACCAAACATAATAAACCTATGCAAGAACAACCAATTTTATACACTCATTGCCTAGAGAATAGTCAGAATTGAGTGCTTTATTACATTCTTGTTTGCAATTAGCCCCATAGACATTTGGAGTAAATCATGTCGAATTTAAGTATCGAAGCGGTTCTTAAAGGGAAGTATCCCATTGATTCTGAAGTTACTTTAAAAGGTTGGGTAAGAACACGACGTGATTCAAAAGCGGGTGTTTCTTTCATCAACCTCCATGATGGTAGCTGTTTTGATCCTATTCAAATCGTTGTTGAACAAACTCTCGACAACTTTGCTTCGGAAGTGAGTAAGTTAACAACGGGTTGCTCCATTGAAGTGACTGGTAAAGTCGTTGAATCGCCGGGTAAAGGCCAAAGTTTTGAAATTCTCGCACAAAATATCCAAGTTATTGGTTTAGTAGAAGATCCTGATTCTTACCCCATTTCGCCTAAGCGTCATACGATGGAATATTTACGCGATGTTGCACACTTACGCCCTCGTACGAATGTCATTGGTGCTGTTATGCGCATACGTAACTGTGTTGCACAAGCTGTTCACCGATTTTTATATGAAGAAGGCTTCAACTGGATTCACACACCCATTATCACAGCCAGTGATTGTGAAGGTGCTGGAGAGCTTTTCCGTGTGAGCACACTGGATATGACCAATATCCCTAAAAATGCGCAAAATGGTGTGGATTACACACAAGATTTCTTCGGAAAAGAGGCATTTCTTACGGTTTCGGGACAATTGAATGTTGAAAGTTATTGTCTTGCCCTTTCAAAAGTCTACACCTTTGGTCCCACCTTCCGAGCTGAAAACTCCAATACCAGCCGTCATCTGGCTGAATTTTGGATGATAGAACCAGAAATTGCTTTTGCTGATTTAGCAGACGATGCCGACTTGGCCGAAAATATGCTGAAGTACGTCTTCAAAGCGGTTCTTGACGAACGTGGTGATGATATGGCTTTCTTCAATCAGCGTATTGACGCTACGTGTATCAGCCGTTTAGAACAAGTTATTAATACCAACTTTGAGCGTATTGATTACACTGATGCCATCTCTATTCTTGAAAAGTGCAGTAAAAAATTCGAACACTCCGTTAAATGGGGTATTGATTTGCAATCTGAGCACGAGCGCTATATCGCAGAAGAACATATTGGCAAACCCGTTGTAGTTATGAACTACCCGAAAGATATTAAAGCCTTTTATATGCGTATGAACGACGATGGTAAAACAGTAGCCGCGATGGATGTTTTGGCACCTGGTATTGGTGAAATTATCGGTGGTAGCCAACGCGAAGAGCGGCTTGATGTACTGGATGCACGTTTAGAAGAAATGTCGCTACCCAAAGACGACTACTGGTGGTACCGAGACTTAAGACGATATGGCACAGTGCCTCATGCCGGCTTTGGTCTTGGTTTTGAGCGCACCATTGCTTACGTCACTGGTATGCAAAATGTTAGGGATGTCATTCCATTCCCTCGTGTACCAAGAAGCGCTAATTTCTAACTATTGACCTAGCCTTGGATAGGCTAGGAGCGTTTGATAAATATAGTCTATGATCAATTCAACAAATCCAAAATAGAGCGATAAATCAATGACGAACAACTCCGTAAAAATTCTTGCTTTTGCTGGTAGCCTACGAGAAAATTCTTTCAATAAGCAATTGGTAAAGATTGCTGCTGTGGGTGCAGAAACAGCCGGTGCTTCCGTAACTTTTATTCATTTGAAAGATTATCCGCTGCCTTTTATGGATGAAGATTTAGAAGCTGAACAAGGCATTCCAGAAAATGCAAAAGTTTTGAAGAGCCTACTAAAATCTCATCACGGCTTTTTGATTGCTTCACCAGAATACAACGGAAGTTTTAGCGGTGTATTGAAAAATGCTATTGATTGGTGCTCTCGCCAAGAAGAGGGTGAATCCGTTCTTGAGTGTTTTAAAAATAAACATACGGCTATTATGAGTGCATCGCCTGGTGCGCTAGGCGGTATTCGCGGTCTTCCAATGTTACGCAATGTCTTGAGTGGTATTGGTTGCCATGTCTTACCTACACAGATTGCGATAGGTAAAGCTGGCGAAGCCTTTAATAGCGACCATCTCTTGAATCGACCTCAACAACAAGCCAATGTTGAAAAGCTAGGTAAAGAATTAGTCGAGATTATCGCTAAACTTCAAGCTTAATCGCATTGCATTTTTTAAACGACTATTGTTTTTTTAGGTAATTAAGATGGCAAAGTATCCAGATACTAAAAATTTTTACGAAAGTGATATAACACGTTTCTTAAAAGACTTTGATAAACGTCCTGAAGCTCACTCAGAAGCTCGTCGTTTTGAAGAAAATAAATATCATGAAGTCCATGAACTTCGAGATAATCCTGAACGTGAGTTGAAAGAAAGCAAAATTTGGAAAGGCTTTTAAAGATTTTCTTTGAGTAATCGTTCATTTTCAACCCTGTTTGTGTTTTTTCTCACAAACAGGGTTGATTCACCTTTATTTTAAAAAATTATCCCATTTATCCACCTTCTTCCAAAACTTTTTTCTTTCCTGTCTGTCTATACCATGATTGAAAATGTAGCTGATTGGCTATTTTGTTTATACGATTCACAAAAAAGATTAAAACAAATAAGATGTGATCCGAGTCGCACAGCGGCACGTTCAAAATAGCATTATTCTCCATTTTACTGACAAATATCAGCTTGAACTGAAAGCCCATTGACTCGACTTTAAAAATTAAACTTTTGAAAAAAGAACCATTAATGAAGAAAGCTTACCCTATGTTCTCAAAATCATTAGCTGTCTTGCTTTTGGCCCCTTTATCTTTCAAACTTCCTAAAACGATAAGTTATTGTTTTTTTGTTTTTTTAATGGCCTTAACTTTGAAAGTTACTGCTGACACTAGCTTGCCATCAACCATCAGAAAAGATCATATTGATGTTTCCTTAGTCACTGAACTGGCACAAATAACACCTAACCAATCATTCTGGGTCGGTGTACATTTTCAACCAGATTTCAAGTGGCACACGTATTGGCGCAACCCTGGCGACTCAGGCACGGCTCCTCGTGTTAACTGGCATTTACCTAGCGGCTGGACAGTTTCTGAACCCTACTGGCAAGTACCTGAAGCCATACCTATCGCCGATTTAATGAATTATGGTTATTATTCAGATTCAGTATTGCTGTTCAAAATGCAGTGGACACCTGCAAAAGCACTTGATTCTATACCCTTCGATGCACAATCAATAAGCGCTGATATTAGCTGGCTAGTCTGTGAAGAAATTTGTATACCAGGGAATGCCAAATTGGGACTCGACATTCCAGCTCAAGACAAAGCCATTGCCAACCCAGAAGACGCAAAAATTATTGCTAATGCCATCACCCAACTACCTCAAACGACAGAGCTTAAAGGAGAGTTTTTCTACGAAACGGTAAAATTGAGTGTGGTCATTAATATGCCAGGCGATCAGCAAATAGATTCTCCTATTTATTTCTTTCCAAAAGTACTCGATACACTGCATCATTTTAGTGATCAAAAATGGTCTACAACAACCAATACGACTCTTGCGGCACTCACCACACACCCTAATCTTCTCCAAAATCCTGAACAAGTGGAAGGTGTGATGCGAATTGGTGACAAAGGATTTCCTGTTGTACTTACAAATAACTCATCTCCCTCTTTTACAGAAAACTTTACTGCGCTATCCCAACAAACTGGGTCTCATGATGTACCCTTACATTTTTTGACTGCACTACTCTTTGCTTTTTTAGGCGGCATAATATTGAATGCCATGCCTTGCGTATTTCCTATTTTATCGATTAAAGCCTTGAGCATTTCTAAAGCTCAGGAGCACGGCGCTTTCAAACATAGCCTTTATTATACTCTCGGGGTAGTTTTCACCTTTTTAGTCATTGGTGGGCTACTTATCGCATTGAGAGAATTAGGTCATCGTATTGGATGGGGTTTTCAATTACAGGAACCGCTTTTTATACTGGTTTTAATTTATGTATTTTATATGATGTCTCTCGCTCTGATGGGATGGTATGTTCCCGGTGCTAAGCTGATGGGATTAGGAAGCGATTTAACATCAAAAAAAGAAAACACAAACTCCAGCGCATTTCTTACCGGTTTGTTAGCCGTTTTTGTTGCTACGCCATGTGTGGCTCCCTTGATGGCTCCCGCTTTAGGCTATGCACTTATTGTGCCCTGGTTCCAAGCACTTTGTGTTTTTTTAGCACTTGCTTTGGGGTTTGCTATGCCTATTATCGCCATCGCCCGATCTGAATGGCTCAGAAATAAAATGCCTAAACCGGGATTATGGATGGAGAAATTTAAACAGTTTTTAGCATTCCCGATGCTGATCACCATTGTATGGTTACTCAGTGTTTTAGAAGGTTTGAGCGACAGCCCCATCATATATTCCACCATGGTAGGCTTAATTGGGTTAACATTTGTTGTTTGGTGGCAACCTAACTCAGCTAGCATTATCACAAAGTCTTTTCGATTCCTTATAATTGTTTTATCTTTAGCACCTTTTTATTGGCTTTCACCTCCCGGTCAAAACTCCGAGCAAAATATTTCGTCAGTCGTTTATAGCGAGTCTTCTCTTGAACAACTACGTAATGAAAACCAAAGTGTTTTTGTAAACTTGACGGCAGATTGGTGCATAACTTGCAAAATTAATGAAAAAGTGGTTTTCTCCAGTACTGCAGTTAATCAACTTTTCTCTGAGCCAGATTTTACTTATATGGTTGGTGATTGGACAAATAGCGATCCCACAATAACCGCAAAGCTTGAAGAGTTTAGTCGTTCTGGAGTCCCTCTTTACTTAGTTTACCACGGCCAAAATGAGCCATTAGTTTTACCACAGTTGTTGACACCTAAAACATTACTTGATGCAATGACAAAAAAAGTTCAGTAATTCTTTATCTAAGGAGATCACAATGAAAAAATATGCTTTTTTAGCGCTTTTATTCACTTTATTTTTAAACTTAGAAGTTCACGCTAAGAGTATGGCTCGTGTCAATACGAAAGCACCCGACTTTACTCTGCAGGATATGAACAGTAAAGACGTATCATTATCATCTTTTGCTGGGAAAACCGTGGTTCTGGAATGGACCAATCATGACT
>JBCCZV010000128.1:0-10679 GCA_039187085.1 Pseudomonadota bacterium | reverse complement strand
TCGTGTGAATTCAGTAAGAATCTACTTTGCAACGATATACTAACGTATTTTTTTCTCATTATTTTATTGCATCTGTATTTATTAATACATGACTGTTATGTTATAACATCGGTTAAAAATCCAAATTATTCCTCCTTTGATGTCAACGTGACCAAGTTGATTCGGCTCCATGAACGCAAAAGCATCATTGCCATAAAATGGTGGGATGAATCAATGATAAAAAATGGAATCGGAGATAATGAAACAAACTCAATGCAATAAGTCGATCCTAGCCACCTTGATATGTAGCCTGTCGGTGCCTCTGTCCGCACAAGAAGTGGACGAAAATCTGCCTAAAAACGATATCAACGAAAATGAAAAAAAAGAAGAAACGATTACCGTAAAAGGGCAGCGTGTTGAAACCGAAGAGGGTGAATTAGGACGTGGCGTATCAGAATTATCCGGCGAAGAGCTCATGCAAAAAATGGGCTCTACATTAGGGGAAACCTTAGGAAGTGAAGTCGGGATACATAATGCCTCATTTGGCAGTAGCGTGGGCTTGCCCATCATTCGTGGTTTGGGCGGCGCTCGCGTACAGCTCCTGCAAAATAGTTTAGCCACTTGGGATGGCTCAAGCTTAAGCCCCGACCATGCCACTAGCTTAGAAGCCATGAATGCAGAAACTATTCGTATATTGCGCGGTCCTGGCACACTCAAATACGGCAGTGGCGCTGGCGGCGGCGTGATTGATGTCATTGATAAGCGTTTGCCTGAAGAGCGTCTAAGTTCAGATTTTCAACTACGTTTTGACCAAAGAAATATCATTGAAAATGATCGCAATACCAGCCATCTACAAATGGCCTATGATATGCAGCCGGTGATTGTGTATTTGGATGGCTTTCATCGTGAGCAAGAAGACGAAAGTATTCCCGAGTTTGCCATTGATCCATTGGCGGCTTTTGAACAGTACGGGGTTTTGGTCGATGAAAATACGCGCGGTTTTGTGGATAATACGGATGCAAAAGCAGCGGGCGGTAATGCGGGCTTATCCTGGGTTGAGGATGACTTTTTTGTCGGCTTAGCTTTTAACCAAATTGATAATAATTATGGCATCCCTTCTGGCAGTCATCCGGAAGCCGGCCATGTGCATGATGCTGTAGTAAATGGTGAAGAAGGGATTCGGATCGATTTATATCAAAACCGTTATGATTTTAAAACTGGGGTTAACCTCTCTCAAGCTTGGTTAGAAACGGCCACGTTTCGCTATGCGAAAACCGATTACCAACATGATGAATTTGAATTAGGCACAGCAGGCACGCATTTTGATAATCGGGCGGAAGAGTTGCGCTTTGAAATGACTCACGCATGGCGTTTTCTCAGTGGTGAAATCGGTGTTCAAGGTGTCGACCGGCAATTTTCCGCATTAGGGGAAGAAGCTTTTATTCCCGAAAATGATTTAGAAACCATAGGCGCGTACCTCATCGAAACAATCAATCTTAATGAGTTTTGGACCACGGAATTAGGGGGGCGTCTTGAAGAGCAAAAAATTACTAATATTGCCTCAAGAATTTCACCGGATTTAAGAGATGAAATATTCACGAGCGATATTACGCACCGACAAAGCAGTTATTCGGCAGCATTAACGCGCAAAGTTTTTGATAATCATCTGATTGGCGTGGCGTGGAGTGAAGCGATGCGCGCACCAGCCATTCAAGAGCTTTTATCCTTTGGCCCGCATTTAGCGACGCGCACCTATGATGTGGGGGATTCGCAATTAACCCAAGAAAAACTCCGTCATATCGAACTCAGTGTAGATAGCCAATGGAATAACCATCAATGGGAATGGAATTGGTTTTATACCGATGCAGAGAATTATATCTATCAACAAAACCAAGGCTTTTTGTATGACTTAGAACGTAGAGGTTTTTTCCCACAATGTGTAAGAGTGGAAAGTTGTTTACCCGTGATGCAGTACCGTCAAGAAGATGCGACGTTGCGTGGTTATGAGTTTGCTTGGCAGTTTCCCGAATTTATCGTGTGGGATGTGCAACACACCTTTAATCTCTTTTCCGATTATGTGCGCGGCCAATTCACCAGTTCTGAAGACATTCCCAGAATGCCGCCAAGACGTTACGGGTTGCGTTGGCAAATGGACCGAGAGGCATGGTCTGGTTCCATCCAATATATTAAAGCCGATGAGCAAAAATATCCGGGTCTTAATGAAACCACCACAGAAGGTTACGATTTGCTAAATGCAGAGCTTTCCTGGGTGTGGCGTAATGATAAAAATACCGAAACTTTAGTGTATTTAGTAACAAAAAATCTTTTAGATGAAGAGATACGCCAAGCGGTTTCGCATTTAAGAAATTTTGCACCAGAGCCAGGACGTACTGTGCAAATAGGTTTGCGAGTTGATTACGAATAATGAGTTGATTAACAAAATATTGGGGATTTAACATGAAATACTTTTTGTTGTTGTCTGGACTGTTGGTTCTGGATTTGGCTCAGGCTACGGATGAACCTGAACCGTCAGACGATCCAGAAGTACTCTCGCATTGCGCGCGTGATGAGATAGAGCTATCTGCCACTGATTTATGCTTCTATTTAAAAGGTGATAGCAAGTTATCGCTATTTCCTGAAGACAGTTATCCAAGAATGGCCAATGGGCGTGCTTTTATTGCAAAAGATTTGGCTTCCCAAAGAGATATTGAACTTTCTCCATGGCGTTTTTATGAAACGGATAATCCGGGGTGGGTCACTTATCCAGGTAGTCTAGCTGATGATGAACGATTATTTTTTAATAGCTGGGGGACTTTACGATTTTGGGAACCTAAAGATACGCCAGAAGCTGAGTCTTGGTCAACAGAAACACTGAATGGTGAAAAAATTCGTTTTTTTGGGGCGACACCTAGTAGTGTTGTACTTAATGGAACAGATGAGGAGTTAGCTTATTATCAGGCCGGCACTTTTGTTAATTCTCAACGTATTGATGGACCATTAAGCGCACAATTAGGAACAGGAGTTCTGCATGAGCACTTGGATTTTTGCATAGAGACGGGCGATAAAGATTGTACGATTCCACAAGAACGCACTACTGAATTGGTCATTAATCCCGCTCTTGGTATTCCGTTACCTGTAGTGACCTGGAGCAATGTCGAAGAAAGACATGGTGATACGGCTCCAGGTGCTTACTTGATTGAGTTTCAAGTGATTGCTAAAAAAGATTCAGAAGAAGGTCGGGAAGTAGAAATTTATGAAGCTTCTGAACCTTTCGGTATCCTATTCAATCATAAGCTTTCTGATGAAGACTTCAGACGTGCTGCGCAAATGCTACAAACACCCACAGAAGACGAGAAAGATGAAGAAGCGCTAGCCTCTACAGGCATTTTAGTCTTGTACTAAGCGCGTTATTCAATGTATCAACCCGTTAAATCTTTATCGGGTTGATACCAAGCAGCCAACAAGCATTACAACAACAAACCTAAAATAGGAATCATAACCACAACGGGATCATAAACCGTCACGTCTTGCGTCATAACCACAGACTCTCTTTCGCCTTCCGAGGCATAAGCCGCAATCGTATAATTCCCCGGTGTAGCAAAAGTATGACTTTGTGTTTTGCTGCCAGTAATAAAGCCCGGTGCTGTTGATTGATAATCAAAATCCCAAAAATAATTCAGATTGGCTTGATTGATACCGTAAGATTGCAACGTGAGATTTTCCGTGCTGTTGACAATAATCGAGGTGGGGCTATTGGAAAATTTCACGCCAGGTCTACGATAGTCTTCAGCGGCTGAAACTAAATCGAGTAATGGGTGTGTGCGATTGGGACTGGTCACAAAATCGGAGGTTTGCAATAAATGTCGGCGGATATCTTGTCCCGTTTTAGCCAAATCGCCATCTACCGGTATGGCGCTTAAAACAGCCGCCGCTCCAGAAACAAATGCCGTCGATTGCGAAGTACCGCTGATAGCTGCATAGTCATTGAGTTCACCGTCTAAGTCGATATCGACCTGCCATGTAGAAGAGTCGATAGAATCGCCCGGAGCAACCAACTCGATAACATCGCTATCATTAGAAAAAGGTGCCCATAAACTACCGAGAGAAAAAGTGGACTCGCTCGCACCAACGGCAACCACTGCAGATAAACACGCAGGAAAATCAATACTATTATTGTCGGATTGATTACCGGCAGCCGCCACGGTCACGATACCTTTATCCGCTAGTGCCTGCGTCAGTTGATTAAACTCTTGATGCAAAGGCGATTCGTTATCACATACGCCTGCGCTGGGTAAACCGCCGATGCTGAGATTGATGGCTGCGATGTCGGTGGTATCCGCTTGAGTATTTAGCCAATCCAAAGCTCTTAAAACGTCAGAAACCATGGCAACTTGACACGTATCCAATCCTTCACGGCACAACTGAAAAGGATTATTCTCTTCATTAATAAAGCGTTGATAAACTTCCGAGAAGACTTGGATAGGCATCACCTTGCTAAGAGGAGCGACACTATCTTTAATGGTGCCGGTTATAATACCAGCGATATGGGTGCCGTGAGTACAGGCGGCATAACTCGCAGCAATCTCTTCAGGCGAAGCGTTGAGGATTCTACAATTTTTACCCGCATCACCACCAATCAATGACGATTCTTCAATGAATAAATCGTCTCTGCTACGAGCACAATGACTCACGTGCGTAAAATTGTTGAGTTCGTTAATGCGATTGGTACCAAAACAAGCACCAGGAACCAAACGCGTTTCTAAATGAGGATGCTCAAGCTCAACACCAGAATCGATCACAACCACAGTTTTGCCATCACCTTGAAAGGCATTGGCGCTGCCTGTATCGCGTAGTGACAAAACACCAGTGGCTTCCAAATCCACGGTTTGCACATTAGGGTATAATGGAAAGTTTTCGCCCAGTATTTCAATATCATCGCGCTTAACAAGCTCTGCGTATTCCGATGCGCTCACCTCAAGCAATTGATACGTCTTTGCTCGTGTGGGGGAGGTAGCGGCGGAAGAAGACAAGGATTTTTGAGCATCAAGAGCATGTGGCTGCTCAACTTCGACAGTGAGGCTTTTATTTTTGACAATGATGCTTATTTTGTCGTTGGCAAAACCCATACCGGATTGAAAAAAAGCCACAAAAAATAACCATGAGCAGTAAGAAAAAAACATTTTAGACATAGGCATTTCCTTATTGGTGGTTTGAATGCATTGCAACCATCAGGTTGCAATAAAAATTCATCAGCTCAACAGTCTATAGCAATGATTTTTTTATACAAGCTCACAAGATTTACGAAAAACTCAATACAGCATCACACACCTGATTGGGAGATAATTGCTGCAAACAATTGAGATGTTGCAATGGACATTCGCGTTTAAAACAAGGGCTGCAAGATAAATTTAAGCTTAAAACCTTAACATTGTCGGGAGCACTCAGTGGTGGCGTAAACCCTGGTGATGATGAGCCATAAATAACCACCAGTTTACGTTGTAGTGCTGCCGCCATATGCATTAAACCCGAATCATTACTAACCACAGCATCGGCTATGGACATCAAGTCGATAGCTTGACCTAACTGAGTTTTACCGGTCAGGTCATAAACGCCTGCAAGATTCTCTGCAATCACTTGCGCATGGGGTGTATCTTTTTCCGATCCCATCACCCAAATTTGCCAATTTTTTGCTAAAAAAGTTTTGGCAACTTCGCGATAGTATGCCGCTGGCCAGCGTTTAGCGGGGCCAAATTCTGCACCAGGGCAAAGCACTAAAATGGGTTTATCGCGCTTGAGCTTGAGGGAGTCCAGAGCGGTTGTCACATTGGCCACATCAATTTGTAGCTCAGGAAAAGGTAAGTCTTTCGCTAATGTGGCGCGTTTCGGTATACCTAGCGCGCAAAACCGCTGGATCATTTGTGGCAATGCGGCTTTATCGAGAATACGCATGTCATTAACCAGGCCATAACGCATTTCACCGCGCCACCCCGTACGTTGCGGTATGTCTGCAAACCACGGGATGAGAGCAGACTTTAGCGAGTTGGGCAGCAAAATGGCTTGATCATAGTTTTCTAGGGCCAGCTGCTTAGCAACGGCTTTGCGTGTTGACCAATCCAATTTTCCATGGCCAACCGGCATCACCCAGGCTTGGCTCACTTCTGGCATACGTGCCAACAGAGGATGGCTCCAAGCGGGAGCGATAACATCAATGTCACAAGCGTCTTGATGGGATGTTTTTAATTGTTTAAACAGTGATTGGGCCATGATCATATCGCCGATCCAAGAAGGCCCAATCACCAAAAGTCGTTTTGTGGTCATGCTTAAGCGTTTTTGTTGTAAGAGAGGGTAAGCTAGACTGTGGATAGAACTAGAAGGCTAGTCTTTACTATCGACCAAGTGATAGACAGCGCCGCAATAAGGGCAGGTAATTTTGCCGTCGGGTGTATCTTCAATGGCTAAATAAACTTTGGGGTGCATATCCCAAATCGGAGAGCCGGGCATTGGACAACATAAGGGTAATTGCGATTTAGTGACTTGGTAAAACTGTTTGGTTTCTTTGGTTGGGGCTGGCAGCTCGCTCACGGCTGAATTCCTCATTAAATGAAATCGTCTTGAATAAATGGCTTCGCATGAATTGATGAATAAACGCAAAGTGTGGGTAAAAACCGATTTGATTAAACACTAACCGATTACTCAAAAATTTGGCATTATTATACTGAGAAAATAGCGTATCTTACCACAATTACGAGATATGCAGTGATTATTCTATAGTAAAGCACGTTTTTTAAGCGCATACTAAGAACCAGGCATTGTATTTGATGATGATGAGAGGAGTGACCATGGCTAAGCCATTGATAGTATTAATAATAACCTTTTTTTTGCTACCTTTACAAGCGGCCCAATTTGAAGAAGGTAAGCATTACAAAACGATGGAAGGCAAAGCGCTAGCCCCCCAAGCCGAATTGGTTGAATTCTTTAGTTATAGTTGTCCGCATTGCTACCATGCTGAACCTTTAGTACAAGATCTCAAAAAACACCTATCAAAAGATGTCGCTTTTCAACAAGTGCCCGTAGGATTCTTTAAACCCATTTTTGAATTAACCCGCATCGGTGCGATTGTGGTAGAAACCCTAGGTAAGAAGGACGAGTTGCACAGCAAGATTTTTGAACGTATTCATGGCAAAGGTGGCTCGCATTTTCGTTCCGAGGAAGAATTAAAAGCATTTTTTGCTGAAAACGGTATTTCTGAAGAAGAGTACAAACGAGCTTTTGCTTCCGAAAAAGCACAAGCGTTGCATAAAAAATATCGCCAAGAAACTCATTCCTCACAAATCTCGGGCGTTCCTTCTTTTATTGTGCGTAACAAATATCTGGTGATTCATAACAGCGTTAAAGATGGCAAAGAGCTCGCCGAGCTTATCCAATATTTGGCATTTAAAGATAACCAGCAAGATAAAAAATAAAGAAGACATAACTTTCAATCCTGTTGTTCTTTGTTGATGAACATGAAAGCTCAACAGGATGGTTTTCTCGCACAACACCCTCTTCAAGCAATGTCAAATGAACACAATCTGCGGCATCTAAACGGTTACGATATTTAGAGACAAATCCATATCCATGAGTGCACCTTCCTGTGTTCTTTTTTAACTCTAGCTGCGTGTACGGCAGTAAACATTAAAAATATTTTTTATGGTAAAAAAACGAGAGCCTTCTTAATTCAATCGTTGTTTTTTAACGATAACGCTTATATGAACATCGTTTAGTCATACTAAAGTCTTGTTTTGGGCATACGTTTTCATTGTAAATCTTCATCATTGACGTTATTGATAAAAAATTAATACTTTTTTACAGTAGAATTTTTTCATATTTCTTTAGTAGAGTTTCAGGCTGGAAAAATAGACAAACGACAACTCGACGTCGGAGATAACAATCCATGCCTGCCACTACATTTTCTTTTATAACACTTGCTGTTTTGTTGTATTTGTTGAGCTTCACCTCAAACGCTCAGCCTTTTATTCATTTTGAACCGATTAATGCGTTCTATGAAGCGCCCACGATGACGCGTTTTGGTAATCTGGCTTTTGATGATCGAGGGCATCTGTGTGCGTCCGTTAAAAGTCAAGGTTTACATTGTTATGACGGCGTTCATATCAAAACCCTTTATGACGGTGATGTGGCGGGTATTGTGGGTAATAACGGCCAAGTGTTGGGTGCAACTCGCGAAAAAATTTTTAGATTGGAGCAAGGTGTTGTCCAGTTCTTGCCGGAACATCGTCAGCCACACTTAGAAAGTGAAGAAAGAATCACACAGGTTTTTGCCGATCAGTATTCGGACTTGTTGATATTAACCAATCGCGGCATCTACCGGCTGTATGAAGATTCCGTAAAAAACATTTATCAGTCGGATGACGAAAGTTTTTATTTTGTCGCTTCCGCAGAAACGGAAGACGCCTTATGGATTAGTTCTAACCAAGGATTCTATCAGTATCAGATAAACAGCCAAGAAAGCCAAATAACTTTTGCGGATGCACTGGTTTATGAAATGACTGAAGATTTTTATTTAACCAATCATGGCATTTATCAGCGCGACACGCATCAATTATTATTTGCAGGTGAATTTTTTCGCAGCTTAAAATTGAGTGACAATGCGTGGTTATTAGCGGGACTGAATGGGATTTGTCATTTACAAAACCTACAGGCGTTAAACTGTCACTCAACCTTTGCCAATCACTTCAAACAAGATATCACAGCGCATGCTTTGTTAGCCGATCAACACGGCAATATTTTTGCTTCCACCAGCAATGGCCTTTATGTATCACAACCGAAGTTTTACCAAAACTTTACGCAAAATCATGGGTTGTTGAGCGATAGAGTGATGAGCTTATTGCAAGTGGAGCACTTTCTGTATGTGGGCACCCATAAAGGTTTAAACCGAGTCAATCGACAAACTAACGAAATTTCAACGATTGCAGGTACAGAAAATATGGCCATCACCAGTATAGAACGTGTGGATGATACACTATGGTTGGGGGTCAAAGGGCAAGGTGTGTATGTCTTAACCTTAAGTAATCATCAATTAACGAAACTGATTGATGCAGAACATTATCTTTTTTCCATCACATGGAACGATGATGTGGTGTATTTAGCTATCCAAGATCAAGGACTTTTTAAATACGATACAACCGGTAATTTGTTAATCAGTCGCACGCAAAAACATTTTAAAGAAATCCGGGAAATTGCGCTTTGTGATACGTATTTATTGGTAGGAACCATCACCGATGGCTTGATTAAACTCAACAGTGAATTGCTCATCGAAGATTATACCAATGCGATTAATGCACACACCTTTGTTTGCCAAGAGGATAAGGTAATTGCTGGTTCTCGTAGTGGAGAACTGCAAATTTTAAATGCACATTTGAAAACGCAACAGGTTATTTTTCGCGATAATCCCATCTATACCCTTTTGCCTTACCGAGATTCTTTTGTAGCATTGCATGAAAAAGGTTTGTACTTTGGTGAAAACCAACACATAACCCTCATGCCTATGCCTGCTTTTATTAATGTGTGGAGCCTGGATGGCGATACCTTATATTTTGGCAGTGTTAACGGTCTTTTCCGCGTCAATTTATTAGAAGCAGAAGTTTATGAACCTCCCGTCGCCATGATGACTTTTTCAATGAGTGATACGGAAACCGGAAAATGGCTGCACTTGCGTAGCGAAAATATCCTGGACTCGTTACATCGTGAATGGTTTTTATCGTATGATAACCAAAACTTTAGTCGGCTCTTACACCCTGATGTGTTGATACCGTCACATGAATCTAAAAAATCGCTTTTCGTGTATTCGACGGATCAATTTGGACAGAATAGCCCAGTAAAAGAAATCGCCTTTTCTAAAAACACACGCTTTTCTTTCCTAGACAGTCCGTTCTTGTACTTTTTTACAGGAATGATGTTTTTAACCATAGTTTTTTATATTTATCACTACAAAAACTCATTGATACTCTTTTATCGAAGCAGACTGTTGCTCATGAAAAGTTTCTCTTTTTCAATAAAAAATGAGGATTCGTATAAATAGATCGAATGTTCGAGAGGTGGTGTTGCAAAGTCGGCCATTTTTCTTTCCTACCACCTGTTTCAAAGCTCCCCGGCCCTTCAGCAATTCATCGTATTCTCTATTAATGAAAGCCTAGAACAGTCTGTGCTGAGATACCTGAAAGGAACTCATGCCACAGTCATTGTTGTTCTCTTTAGATGCGAGTTACTATCAAAAGATTGAGAGGTTTTCGTGCAAATTTGTGGAAAATTCTTCGGTTCTTAAAAAAGTGAAAACCGAATTGAGTCATACCAAAAATTTCTAGAGTTCTAATACCATTTTGTAAAATCGTATCTTATACCTCCATCGTTTCACAATTTTTCAAGAAGCTTTTTAGCTTTTATCGACAATTTTTTGAGCCATTACAAGGTGTCTAGAAAACGAGGATGCACAAAAATTAAACATCGATAAACACGAGCCTACGAGCCCCAATGATGGCGTTTTTTACACGCTTGATGACACCTTGTGCACAAGGTGTTCAAGCGATAAACGTTTTACCGTATTTTTCTTGGTATTGTCGTTTTTTTTAAAGCATCGGTGTGACGTTTTTATTATATTTCTGTCGTTTTGTCGGGCTACATTGAGGAACGTCGCATGATCACAT
>JBCCZV010000127.1:0-10755 GCA_039187085.1 Pseudomonadota bacterium | reverse complement strand
TAGAAGTTATTTTTCAAACATTTAATGTTCTGGCTGAGGGAAAAGTATCAGTTGACAAACTAAAAACATTAGAATTGAAATCTTCAAATAAAAATATCGATACAGATAAGATAAACAATTTATCAGATAATAAGAAAAATTGGCAAGAGTTATCTGTTAAACAGCTTTCATTTATGTATCCAGATACAAAAGATTCTTATTTCACTTTATCTAACTATTAAAAGAGGAGAAACAATATTTATTTGTGGGGGCAATGGCAGTGGAAAAACTACTTTTATTAAAGTCTTGCTTGGCTTGTATTCTGCCACTAAAGGCGATGTATATTTAGATAATAATAAAGTCGTTGATACACGATCATCAAACTATAGAAGTCTGTTTTCTAGTATATTTTCAGATTCATATGTTTTTGAACATTTTCTAACAAAGTCAGGAGAATGCGCAACAAATGATATTGTTAATAAATATTTACATCAATTTAAACTTGATGATGTCGTTGATGTAAAAAATGGTAAGCTAACAAATATTGAACTTTCATCAGGGCAAAGAAAAAGAATTGCGATGATTCAAGCTTTACTTGATGATGCTTCTATTTATATCTTTGATGAGTGGCCAGCTGAACAAGACCCAGTATTTAGAAATTATTTTTACGATCAGCTATTACCTGAATTAAAGTCAAAACATAAAACAATTATTGTAATTTCACATGATGAACGTTATTTCGATTTAGCTGATAAGCTGTATAGGTTTTATGATGGTCAAGTGAGAATGGAAAATCATAAAGGTAATCCATGAAAAAGTTTGCTTTAGAGGGAAGTTCGCCACTTCACAGCTAGTCCGTATTTTTAAGCCAGCGATACGTTCTGCCCAACCATTTTTGTTATGACTTTAAAACTGGTTTAATTAGCTTTTAGAAGAGATTACTTTACTGTTGACATTCACTTTGATTCCCCCTTGTTTAACTTCTTAATGCTAATCTTTCATTAAGATACGAGCATACACGACTTGCGTCAGAGCTCCTTAATCAAAGAAGTGAAATCAGACCATTGCTCAACTCGGAAGGCTCGAATATCTCTAACGGAATGGGTAAACCATTTCAGCTGCTTCAATGCTGTTATGGCTTTGAATAAATTTGCCATATCTTCGGTATCTGTAACGTATAAACTACCTTGGATACGCTCAAAACCAAAAGTCTTAAGTGTTGAACCAATATCGGTATAAGCTTGAGTAACACCTTTTGGATGGTGCTGCTCCGTTTCCGCAACGATTAAATCAAAGGCAACGGCAAACATTAATGGGCCAAGGGATCATTTTCAACTTTGGAAAAGCGGTATTCCATTTCTTCGCCGGTTTCTGCCAGTTGAATTAGAAGTAACCAATCGTTATTATCAAGCGGACGAATCGGCGAGAGAATTTTGTAGGCAGGGCCAAACTCACCGAATTGACGAAATTGACCGAATAATTCTGGTGAAGGGAAAGATGGGGTTTGCATGACTGGCTCCAATTTTTTTCAAAGCTCGCTACAGTATAAGCAATCGAGAAAACAATTCCAAGAAAGGTTTTTGATAACAGTAATTACAAAGCATATCAATCACTTGCGAGTTATTAATGATTTTATCAAAACTCTCGTTTTCGATAAAAGAAGCCGATGCCTACCAACACCAAGCGATTAGCCCTTATCCATCAAGAAGAAGAAACAGCCTTTTTCCTAAGACATTTCCCGCCAAGAAGATGCTCGTGATTGCTAGAACGATGCCTTTGAATAAAACTCATGACATTCAAACCATTAAAATCAAAAAACATTTACCGTCACTCTTACCGATGGAAATATTATGGTGAAAATAACTAGCATGAATCTAGACGAGCATTTTGAAATATTAAATACAAAATGGAATCAAAATAAGAAGCATATGAAACCCTGCATGCAAGGTTATCATTATGCAAAGAGCAAGAAACTAAGTTTGCATACCTACAATATGCCCTTAATGACGGTGAAACTATGGATTAAGCCAGCGATACGTTCTACCCAACCATTTTTGCAAAAACCCTTCGGGTTCAATATACAGCGAACCAAAGGTATATTTTCCTGCTTTAGCAGCGTTATTCACTAAACGCTCTTCGACTTGATATAACAGCGCAGGTGGTAAGGCTAGCGCCGCTTCTTGGGACTTGCCATCAGCAGCAGTCACTCGGGTTTCAATGTGCCCGCCCAATAATGCCGTGACTGAACGGCTGCGTGACACTGCGGCCATGCGTTTAATGGTGTCTAGAAATGCTGCCCAGTTCTCGACACTAATCCGCCCTGGAAAAAAAGTGTCGCCGGTTATTAACCAACCCGTTTCAGAATCGTGAAAAAATAAGGCTTCTGGATGATGCCCTGGCCCTGGAAACACTGAAACTTGCCTTGCACCTAGTTCAATAATTTGCTCCCCTTGCGGCCAATCGGCGATAGGAAATAACGCTCTTACTGCTGCTTTGGAAGGTGCGATGACGTCTATCCCCGGTTGATTTAAAAACTGCTGATCGCCGGCAGTGTGATCACTGTGGCTATGCGTGTGAATGATTCGCAATGGCGGCTGCGATGACTTGCTATAGTGCTGGGCTAGCAATGTTTTTACGACGGCATGCAAATCTATTTTGTTCTGCTGTGTCACTGCTCCGGTATCAATTAACAACGCCCTGTCATCGCCCATTAACAGATACATAAAAGGCGCTTCATTGTGAGCGCAATGTGTTTGACGCAAAATAACACTACGCTCACTGACATGGAAAATATCCAGCAGCTTTGCCTGTTTACACGAATCGGAAAATGTCCATAAATAGTGATTGATATCACCCGTCAAAGTAAAGCTGTGATCACTGTTTACAACAGTCTGTTGGCCATTAGCTCTTGAAACAGCGCACGCCGTTACCAAAGTGATGATGCACAACACCATCGTCACTTGTAGCCCACGCGAGCACTTCAAGGCAAGGTCATGACTGGCTTTGCCCAATGTCCTCATTCCCATTAACTGCGCAGTGAATGGATCGGCCACTGTCTCACAATCGTGTGCAACGGCAAATAACACGATAAGGCTGCTATCATCACCATACATAAAGCAGCCACACTCAAGGATGCCAAGTCAGGAACAAAAATACCTTCGATATATTGTCGTGTCATTCCATACGCAACAACGCCGGCGATAACACTGATCGTCATTCCAATTAACAGAGGCTTGAGATTGCTGATAAACACTAATTTCACAATATCGCTAGGTGCGGCTCCTAGGCTGATGCGCGTGCCGAGTTCGTAGCGCCGTAACTGTGTGCTGTAATTCAATACTCCATACAAGCCGACGCCAGCCAGTAACATTGACATGATGGTAAGGCCCAAGGTGACTTTACTCAGCATGAGTTCGTGAGACACTAGCTGGCGTTGGCGTTGTGTTGCGGCCTCCAGCGACCATAAGCGCATATCCGGCTCGGCACGGGTGATAGTGTCGAGTAAGGTTTGTTGTCTCAAGGGTTGTTGCGACTGTCCACGAATAATATAACGAAACTCCTCAACGGTGGGACTAAACAAACCGGGTAAATACAAGGTTTTTTCGGCCATGTCAGCGCCACCTAAAGAGGCTTGGGCCAAAGGTGGCAAGTTGAGGTTTTCAACCACACCAATGATCTGATAGAGCGCGGTGTTCATGTTGGTGAGAAGCGCCTTACCCAAAGCAGATTCATTGGGATATAATGCCTCAGCCAATGCGCGCGTAATCACCACAACCCTTGCTGAATCGCGCACTTCAATGGCGCTAAAGGTTCGTCCTTCAATTAATGGCTGCTCAATCACATTAAACACATCCTGATCCGTATTCGTAAACATGGCATTCACGGGATTTTTGTCATCACTGTATCGCAGCACGCTGCCACCACCACTAGAGCGTGTGGGCTCTGAACTGCTGATAGCTACGCCCTCTATGTTGGGTTGTGATACCAGCAGTTCTTTGATGTTAAGTGCGATTTGTCCTCTTTCTTCAGGACTTAACGCATCGCCACGATAATTGAGGCTGAGATAACTCAAACCATCAACGCCAAAACCCGGTTCCTGCCAAATCACATCCATAGCGGTTTTTAGTACATTCATACTGGCGGCAATTAATAGACCCGTCAGCGCGATTTGCGAGCTAATCAGCCACATTCTGACTCGCGGTGAAATTTGTAAGCCGCTGCCTTTACCGCTGGATTGAATACTGCCCTGTAACCTTGAGTATTCAACGATTCGACCAGACAACACGGATAACACGAATGCCATACACGCCGCAATCACGAAGGTTAGCGCTAGCGATGATACCCCCAACTCCATTTCGGCCAGTCTGGGTAAGTAATCGGATGCTAAATTTCTTAGTACGTCAAAACCCAACCAAGTCACCATCACCGAGAGCAAGGAAACAGCACTCATTAATAGCAGATTTTCTGCAAGGATCGATTTGAATAAATGCCAACGGTTAGCGCCAATAATGGCTCTGATTGTCAGCTGCTTTTGTTTTTGCACGGTCCGCGACAACATGAGATTGAGGACATTGCTTAACGCAATGAGTAACAAAACCAACGCGCCCACCAATAACAGCAAAACGGTACGACGACTATCCCCCAAAATCACCTGCTCAAAATCAGATAGCTCAACGCTCATGGAAAATGGCAATTGTTGGTCCTCAGGAAATACGAGATTTTCAGCAAACGCGGTATTGAGCTTGTCACTCATCACAGACTCCGCCTGTTGTTTGGAGATGGCGGTATTTAATTTCGCAATGACGGTAATAAAGGGATTCATCGCTCCCCAATCGTTTTCTGCCTGCTTGTCGTCATGACGAAAATCGATGGGTAACCATACATCACTGCCATTAAATTCTTGGTTATAAAACACCGGTTCTTCGAAACGCGCTGCTGCTACGCCAACCACTTGAAAACTCTTTTCACCAATGTTGATGGTTTCTCCCACAATATTACTGCGGCCTGCAAAATACTGTTGCCAAGCCTGGTAGCTGAGTACCACAACAGGATTTTCGCTGCCATAGGCTTCACTGCCTGTAAAACCTCGCCCCAAGGCTAGCGGAATATTGAGCAGTGAAAAAAATTCGGGCGAGACATACGAAGTGGTGACAATCGGCAGTTGCGGATGGCTATCGATTTGTTGAAGCGAAAAGGACAGCATGGCAGCCTGCTCCAACTCGGGCTGCATATTATAGAGCCTTGTCGCGCCAGCAAAAGAATTGACATTAGCCATCACCTGATTGCCATTGTTACTTAACGCGCCTTTCACGACGTATAGCCGCTCATGATCGGCATAAGGCAATGGCGTAAAATGCAGTAAGTATCCGAGTACCGATAAAACCATCAAGGCCCCAAGACTGACACCCAAGGTGCTTACGACGGCAAGCACATAGTTTGGTACCTTGGACAAACTGTTAAAGGCCAGCCGAAACTCTAACCACCAGCCCTTCATACAGCAACCTCCAGCTCTGCAGGCTCCATTAATTCGCCATCAAGCAGTTGTAAGCGCGTTGTGGCCATATCGGCATAACGCGGATCATGGGTCACCAAGCAAATGGTGGTTCCCTCCGCGTTAAGTTTTGATAGCATTTGCATGACCGTATCACCGTTTTTGGAATCGAGGTTACCGGTAGGTTCATCCACCAACAAAATAGCCGGATCTGATACTAAAGCCCTGGCAATCGCTATACGCTGTTGTTGTCCACCAGATAACTGATTGGGTTTATGGTTGCTGCGATGACTCATCTCAACTTTTTCAAGACAAGCCGCCACGCGTTGTTTCAACTCTCGACCTAGCAGGGGGGTTCGTCTGTAATGTAAAGGCAGAGCCACGTTTTCAAATACCGATAGCTCATCAATTAAATTGAAGGATTGAAAAATAAACCCAATTTTCTCGCTTCTTATGGCCGCAGCTTGCGACAAGCTAAGCGATTTTACGCTGGTGTTTTCAATAAAGTACTCACCTGCTGTGGGTGTATCCAGCAATCCCAAAATGGATAATAACGTTGATTTCCCACAACCTGAGGGACCAGAAATCGAAACATAATCGCCCTCATAGATAGAGAGGTTAATACCTCTTAAGGCATGTGTTTGCATCTCTTCAGTTGTAAAGACTTTAGTGATACCTTCCATTTTTATCTTTATATTTTTCACAGGACACTCCTATTGGATAACGGTAATTTGATTGAGTTTTTGAAACTGGCTCATGTCAGAAAGCACAATACGCTCACCCACATTGGCACCGGATTTAATTTGGATATAAGGACCATTCTCGATACCAAATGCCACAGACGATACAGAAGCCATACTGGCAATATGGTCGTATTTGAACAAATCCAGTCGAGCATTTTCTGAAGCTCCCACGGGACGTTCTACAAACAAAATATTTTTCAAGCGTTCTGTCAAAATTGAGCCATTGACACTTAACTCGGGCCGCGCACTTGCTGGCAATGATTCAGTAAAAGCGACCTCGACAGTTACCGTGCCATTTTCAACCGCCGGATCGATGCGCGTGACCTCTCCAGACACTTTGTCTCTGCGGGTATCAACAATGGCTTTTTGTCCGACTTGCACTTTTTCAGCGTGGGACTGGGGAACTTTGATGAGCGCAATAAGATCGTCTGTACTGCCGACTAAAGCCAGCGCTTGGCCAGTTGCAACACTTTGCCCCAGCTCAACCGGTAAATCCTGTAGTACACCAGAAATACCCGCTGTTACGGTGAGACGAGCAACGCGAACCTGCGCCATATTTAATAAACTGGTCGCTTGATTAATTTGTTCCTGCTGTATGTTCACCGCTTCTTGGTGAACCAATAGCAGTTGTTCTTTCTGCGTTTTGTGAATTTTAATACGCTCCTGAAGTTGCTTTTCTTCCAGCTTGCTGGAGTTGTAATTGAGACGCGAAACACTGCCGCCATCAATCAGCTCTTCTTCACCTTCACGGCGAAACTTAACGGTTTCATAGTCAGCGATAAGTTGTGCGAGCAATGCATTTTCGGTCATGATTTCGCGTGAGTTGGTTAACTTGAGCCGGCGCAAGTTTGCTTGTTGTTGAGCGAGGTTTTGCTGAGCGCGCTCCACTTCGCGAATCAGATCTGGATTGCTCAACCTCAAGATCACACTATCGCTAGTCACAGCGGCCCCCGGCTTTAACACGATTTGTTCGACCGTTGCAGGAGTTAAAGAGGTAATCAGTTTTTGTTGATCAGAACGCAACACACCATAGCCAGTAACCTGCACGTCCATATCACCCGATTTAACTTCACCCAAAATGAGTTCATGCCTAGCGACCTTCTCATGTCCCGCAGGTTTGGAATACAACCAAATAATCGCTAGAACAAGAGCAACACCGCCTATAAAAAATTTGTTTTTGATGAAGTGTCCGCGATTGGCAGGCTTAATGATTACATCCATCAGAATTCACTACCCCTATAAAATGTTTGTTTTTAATGCGTTGTTTGTGTTTGATTGATCTAACGCAGGTTTAATGCCAACATCTATAACTTTGATTTTTATCGTTTTTTTTGAAAATGAACTCTGTGATTTTTCAAAATCGTTAATCTTTTTTACGATTTCGAAAAAGGCCGAATCCATAAAGTGCCAACAAGTTCTGTTTCTAAATAGAGGCCATCTATTGTAGGATAATGATTTTTACACGTTGAATATGATTATTACTTTTTAGGGAGTTTATGAAACCCAGAGTCCTGGTGGTCGACGATGACCCAACAATCAGACTGAGTTTGGATTTTTTACTGACCGAGCAAAATTACGCAGTCAGTGAAGCGGCTTCTATTGAAAGTGCATTAACCAAGCTTGATAAAAAAACGTTTGATTTGTTGCTACTGGATATGAACTTTCGTAAGGATACCACTTCCGGCGCAGAGGGACTGGAGTTTCTGAATAAAGCCAAAGAATTGTTTCCAGTTTTGAATATCGTGGTGATGACAGCCTGGCCAGATTTACCCATCGTAGTATCCGCTATGCAAGCCGGAGCCAATGATTTTATCGAGAAGCCTTGGGACAATCATCGTTTACTACAAGTCATCCAACAGCAACTCAAAATCACTGCGCCAGAAAAACCCCATCTCAAATTTAAGAGCCAGCCATCACTGTCACACTCCCACCAAGCTATCGAATATCGCTCGCCGGCGATGTTAAAGATGCAAGATACCCTAAGCCGCTACGCTAAATCGGATGGGGCTGTGTTATTGACGGGCGAAAACGGAACCGGCAAAACCACTCTGGCCCGACAGATTCATCAGTTATCATCTCGACATCAAGAAAGCTTTGTTGATGTCAATATGGGAGCCATACCCACCGAGCTATTTGAAAGTGAAATGTTCGGTCATGTTAAGGGGGCTTTTACTGGTGCCAGCGAACATAGAATCGGCCGATTAGAAATGGCTGAAAACGGCACTTTGTTTCTTGATGAAGTCGGCACACTCGCACAGCTCCATCAAAGCAAGTTGTTAAGAGTCCTTGAAAGCGGTGAGTATGAGAAAGTAGGAAGCAGTGTAACGAATAACGCCAATGTGCGTATTATCAGCGCCTCCAATGCGGATTTTAATGAATTGATTGCTAATCAAGACTTTCGCTTGGATCTGTTTTACCGCCTCAATACATTACATCTGGATGTCCCTCCGATGAGAGAACGTCTGGAAGATATTGAACCCGCAGCTCACTACTTTTTAGGACAGCTTGCCAAAAAGTATCAACGTGCATCTTTGGCGTTGTCACCGGCAGCCATGCGCGCTTTGACCCAGTATCATTGGCCAGGTAACCTCCGTGAATTAAGTCACGTCATAGAAAGAGCCATTCTGCTGAACGACACAGATTATATTGACGCCACTCACATCCAACCGGGTATCGCTAAAACCCAGCGACCTCTCACCACATCCGAGCCGTCATCCATGATGACGCTTGAAGAAAGCGAGCTACGATTAATTCGCAACGCACTGGAGCGCTCTGAGGGTAACATCCAACACGCGGCCAAGTTACTGGGGATCAGCAGCAGTGCTTTATACCGTCGTATGGATAAATTTCAGTTAAATGCTAAAAGATAGTCATTCAATAGAACGTCTCTTTAATCGTCTGTTTATAGTTACCCTATTGGGTATGGGTTGCTCCTGCTATTTTCTGTTGTTATCACTCCATGCCAGCCTCCCGACGCAAATCTTATCCTTGTTATGGTTATTGGCAGTGGCTTTGCTGATAAGACGCTATGTTATTCAACGTACGATAGGTTCGTTACAAAGACTGACTGCGCAAATAGAAGCCATCAGGAATGAAGACTACAACTTTGAAGCATCCAGCCATTTTTCCCATGGTAGCCTAGCTCGGCTGCATACGGAGCTCACCAAACTCGGTGGAGAGTTAAAAACCCGTAAATATAAAACGGAACAAAACCTACATATCATTTATAACCTTATCGAAAATATAGAGACACCCGTACTGATTGTGAATCAGCTCGAACAGTTGATTCATGCCAATAAAGCTTTTTCGTTAATCTATGGGCGTCATTGGGAAACTTGTCGTTACTGGAAATTGCAACGCTTAGGGCTTGAGTGCCGCCACAACAAATGGCACTTTTCCGATCAGCAGCGAGGTCATCGCTGGCAAATACACAGCAGCGAATTATCCAATCACAACAATTCGCATCAGATGTTGATCATGGCGGATATTCTGAGTGCAACCCGACATGCTCAGCAGCAATCCTGGCAAAATATCATTCGTGTATTGAACCACGAAATCCGCAATTCCTTATCGCCTATTATCTCCATAGGACAAACGCTTACGACGATCGCGAACATGCCAGAAAGAGCCCAAAATGTTGCTGGCGTTATCGTAGAACGCGCGCAATACCTTCAGGATTTTGTGCAAAGTTACAGTCAGTTGAATCAGCCTATTGGTGTTAATAAAACGCTTTTCCCTGTGACTCAATTAACCCATAAGCTGTCTATCATGTTTAGTGATATTGATTTTCATATAAAGGGCTGCAACAGTGATTTGTATGCTGATCCGGGCTTACTGGAGCAGGTATTGATCAACCTGATAAAAAATGCACGTGAAGCTCACACCGAAGGACAACCGGAGATAATTTTGGAATTTTCTAATACCGCTTATCAATATGACATTAAAATTATTGATAATGGTCACGGCATCGCTAATCCTGACAACCTATTTACTCCCTTGTTTACAACGAAAGAAAATGGTCAGGGTATTGGACTCCTACTTTCCCAACATATTGTTGAAAAGCATCAGGGCAAACTCCAACTCAGCAACAGAGAAGACCAACAGGGAGCTGTCGCTGTTATTAGTCTTCCCGCTTATCAAGCGTCATTCAAGAAGAAAAAACGAGACGCACACAGTTAAACGCAAGAAAACTATCTTTATAGGAACGACTATGTCCAAACACTTACTAAAACGTAACGTATAAGCATGTGAAAACAAATATAATAATAGAGATTCAAGTTTAAGCGAATCACAATAAAATAAGTAACGATGCAATATTGCATCTAAGTAGTAATTTTTGTGATCACATTGAAAACTCGATTGATTTAACTACTTTGAAGCTCTTTTTGACTTTTGATGAAGAAGACATATCACACGTAAAAAAATTTCATTTTTTAACAAAAAAATAAAAGTGAACTTTATTAAATCTCTAACACTCGAATTGTTTACTATCACACTCGTGAATAGCAGGTAATCATACCTTTACACTTAAAAACAAATTGG
>JBCCZV010000126.1:0-10846 GCA_039187085.1 Pseudomonadota bacterium | reverse complement strand
TAGCATCTGACAAATTTGAGTAAGATTCTAGAGCCCAAAAACTTTACAAAAAATGCCACCTTCTTTGACCTGTCATGACTTCAATATTGATCTGAGTCAAAAAGTGACTGATAAAGTTTCTTCTTGAAGACATAGAAAAATCTGATCTAATAAGAGTATATTAGTAATCGTTATCTCTCCACTAAGTTCGAACTTAACATTAGGTAATTGTTTATTTAAAGAAGTGATATAACTCGTTAAAGTTTCTTTTGGTGAATTACGCATTTCTTTGACAATATTTCTGACGTTTTGTAATAAATCTTTGGCGATGTCTTGGCATTGTTTAATAGTGGATTGTAGATGTGAGTCAGCAGGTATCTTATGATGAGCTACTTCGAGTTGAAGTGAAAGTGCAGTCAGTTGATGGCCAATACTGTCATGCAAATCTCTTGCTATACGAATACGTTCTTGCTCTTTAGAGCGAATGGCTAGAAGATCTTGTGTCATTTTTAGTTTTTGATGCATCGCTTTTAACGCGACATTTGCTTCTTTGGCTGCAATTCTTGACAGGCTACTAGAAAGCGCAAAAAGCTGAAAGCCGATTTGCACGGCTAAATTAATAAAAGTGTTTTGGTGAGCAGAAAACATAAAAAATAGAATCACCAATAAGGAGTTAACCAATACAATGCAGAGATAAGCCTGCTTTCGAGAAAGAACAGTAGGTAGTTGAGCTGCCCAAATGACCAGAAGTATCAGTGTTAATGAACTGTAGTCTTTCCAAATACATTGTAAGGTGACTAAAATGAGTACACAGACACCTTGTGTGAATAAGTTACTTATTTTAAACGCTTTTATTGAGCCATAAAAATCAAAAGATAATAGCAAAAAGAGGGTGACGAAAATCATAAAAAGAGTTGTACATAAGACCATCAAAGTGTGATCGTCTATAGATTGCAGTCTAAAAAAGGTTACTAAACACCATGTTAAGAAACCTGAAAAAATTAATCCGATATCATCTTTCAAAAGATTCATGCGCTCTCTCTTGTTGATTCAAACCTATTTTCATCGATAAAAACTATTCTATCGACTATTCAATCATTTAAAAATAGGCCAAAAGTCATGGTAAACATTAGGTAAACACAATGACTTTTAGCAGATACAAAGGTAATAATTTTCCTGTAGCATTTTCATAACGTCAAACAACAGTAAAGGTAGCGTAATGAAAATATCCATTCTCTTAATCTTAAATCTTTTATGGCTTCAAAGTTTACAAGCTGAAGCGTTAAAAATCACGGTGCAAAATATTGAAGGCTCACAAGGTTTTTTATATTTGAGTGTTTACGATTCGAAAGATACTTATGATAACAATAAAAACGCTATTATCGCTTTAAAACATAAAGCAAAAAAGCATCAAGTAACCTTTGAATTTTATGACTTACCATCTGGTAATTATGCTATTAAAGTATTCCATGATGAAAATAATAATGGTGATTTGGATGTAAATATGTTGGGCATTCCGAAAGAGAGTTATGGATTTAGTAATGACGGTGGTAACTTTGGTCCAGCCAGTTATAAAGACGCAGTTTTTTCATTAAAGAACCAAGATAAAAATCACATAAAAATTAATTTACGATAAATTCAATAGTTCAATGTTGGAGAAAAACATGAATCGAAGAAACTTTATGCTTGGCTCTTTAGCTTTGGGGTGTGCTCAGCTTCCTTGTGCTTTGGCTAGTAAAACTAAAGAATGGCGATATCAATTTCAATCAATAAAGTCAGAAACTTTAGAACCAATGACTCTAAAAACTGTAGGAAAATGGCCGGCATCACTAAAAGGCAACTTGTTCAGAAATGGTCCAGCACTTTTTGAAAGAAATCAAACTCGCTATGAACATTGGTTTGATGGAGATGGCATGATTAATCAATTTCAATTAGAGGGTAATCGTATCACTCATCAAGCCCGTTTTGTCGCAACCAAAAAATACCAAAAGGAGCAAGCAGCTGAACGTTTTTTATACTCTGCAACAGGCACGCATATTAAATCGGATACTAAAGCGCGTAACAATGATGATATCAATACGGCAAATACGCATGTTATTCCTTTTAATGATGAATTATTGGCTTTATGGGAAGGTGGTTCTGCCTATAGAATTGATGCAAAAACACTTAAAACGATTGGTCCTATGACCTGGAATGATGAACTACAACACATACCTTTTTCTGCACATCCACATCGTGATAAACAAGGTGATTTATGGAATTATGGATTTATACCATACATGCAACAACCCTTGTTAATGATTTACCATATAGGTGCCGACAATCAATTAAAACGCTATAAAACGATAAAGCTGAACCATCCTGGCTATATGCACGATTTTATGGTGACTGATGATTATTTACTTTTTTTAAACTCATCGTGTTTATTTAATAAAAAAAATGCTAAAAATTATATAGCAGGATATCAATGGCAAGAAAATCAGGCTAGTGAGGTTATACTCGTCGATAAACACAGCCTAAAAGTGATTGCAATCATAGATATACCACCTCAGTTTGTTTTTCATTTTTCTCATGCTCAACAACTCAATAAAAATGCTATTGTTTTTTATGCAGCGGCTTATAATGATGCTGAAATCATGTTGTCATCAATGCGTAATGCGGGAGGTGTCGATCCTCAAAAAGATAACGCATCGTTGAAAAAATTCTATGTCGACTTGTCTAGTAAAAAAATAAAAATAGAAAATACACAAGTCGGACTGGAATTCCCTCAATGGAACTCTGCTTTAAATACGATTTTTAGTGTGGGTTACGACAAAAACATATCACATGGGATGTCGACTAAAATTGTTGCTTACAATGTGAAAACAGAAAATGCAGAAAGTTATGATTATGGCCAAAGTACAATAACAGAAGAGCCATTGTCGATATTACATCAAAATAAGCATTATTTGTTACATAGCTTTTACAATTATAAAAAAAATATTTCGGGTCTTGCTTTGTTAGATGCAAAAAAAATCAGTGACGGACCAATAGCCATGGCAGAAATGAATCGAGTCATTCCACTCGGGTTTCATGGAAGTTTTGTGGTTTAGGTGGCAGTTACTGTTTTGCCATTCAATTTAAGAGCAAGCCTTTTAACAATCTAACGAAACATCGATTTTCATCAGAGTTCAGACAACCCCTAAGATAAGGTACATCTGTAAGATCTTTAATATTCTTATACGATGGATGGGATAGCAATTGTTATTCCTTTAACAAAAAAATTACATCAAGATGGTGCGCCAGTTCGACCAAAACCCGATACAACGACCTATTTTACGCACACTTGGTATGTCAATGGCGGTGAAAAAGTGCGTTGCGGGGCGAATAGTTTTCAGGGAACTTCAAAAACAAAACTGAATCAATGGACGAAACGCACAACGGTGGATACAGATAATCGTCCAGGAGATTGCCATCAAAGTTTTGGTATTATCGACCCAGCCAATCGTTTAGATGGATTGAACCTTAGCATAAACTTTAAAGCGACAGATAAAAAAGGCGAACAGCAATGCCGTAACACTGGTAAATGCCGGATTCCTATAGTGAGCGATGAATCCTTTTTATACCCCAGTGAACATATAATTTCTGCTGATGATGGGCCTGGAGGTTGTGAATTAGAATTTTCTATTAAAGGGCGTAGCGACGTTGTTTTAGATATAGAATTTTTTGCGACAAACACTGACACTGATCGTGAAAAAAACCAGTGTGGCAATCGTGGAACACACAAAGTTGCGTTAAACAAACCTGTGACCATTCTTTACGATACCGATGGACGACGTGGAGGATGTGCGCAACGTTTTCGACTACGAAAATTGTAACTCGATTTAAGTCAAGCACCTCTATTTTGAGGTGCTTGATAAAAGACAGGCTTGAATGAGGATGTCTTAATTCTATGAAAATGCCATTCCGCTCCTTTGATAATTTACCATCGACTCTAAGAAGGTTTGGTTTAAGTTTTTGCACCCTCTTGTAGGTCATATGGCACTCAGCTAATATACTCTGATTATATTTTTTGCAAAATTGGTGCTTTATAATCATGATAAAGAGTGGATTCATTTTTTCTACAGCAAGCTTTGTAATCGCAGTGTCTTTTTCTCTTCATGCCAATCCCATTAACAATCCTATATTAACGAGTAATCGCTATCCTTTTGTTCAAGTCTTTCATTTACCCAAAGCGGTCAGTGGTAAGCTTATTGAGCCCGATGCTTGGAAAAGTGCTTTGCAGTTTGAATGGAGTAATAGTTTTTATACAGCTACTGCCAACAATGAATTATTATTTATCGATGGAGAATCGTATCGAACTACAGCCAGCGCATTTTATGGACTCTCTCACCATTGGGAATTGGGGATTGAGTTACCTTATGTGGCACACACTGGTGGTGTGCTTGATAATGCCATAGAAACTTGGCACGATTGGTTTGATTTACCCAATGCAGACAGGGAAGATTTCCCACAAGATGAGATTGCATTTATATATCGACGCAATGGGGAAGACATTTTTAATTTAAACGATAGTGCTAATGGCATGGGAGGTTTAACTTTTCACGTCGGCTATCAATGGTATCGGCAAGGCCAAGAAGCTATTGCTTGGCGTTCTGGAGTCAAGTTGCCAACAGGCAATGCAGAAAAATTTACAGATTCTGAAGGCACGGATATCTTTTCCGGTATTTATTATTCTAATGATCGTTTAATAGCTTTGGAGCAATGGAGTTTACATGCGAGCGTAGGCTTGCTTTACACCAGTGATGGAAAATTAAATGAAGATTCAAGAAAAAATACAATTTTTTATGCCTCTTCCACTGTGGCTTGGCAGATCATGGAATCCCTGTCATTAAAAATACAGTTGGATGGACATACAGGCTTTTATGATAGCGAGCTCAAAGAGCTTAATGATGCATCAATACAAATAGCTTATGGGGGTAGTTTTGCATTAGGTAAAAGTTGGTTTATTGATTTAACAATGACCGAAGATATTCAAGTAGCTATGTCTCCCGATGTTGTGTTTCAACTAGGAGTGAGAAGCCTTTATTAAATTTTCACCAATATTACTTTTTATTATCCAATGGTGTCGTTGGATGAAATGACTTTTGCTTAAGGTTTCACAAATGGAATGAAAAGCTTTATAGGTTCATTTAAAGTTCAGTTTTATTCATCTAATCTTGCCTACAGAATTTTCCATAGTAAGAAAAAATTATGATTCATCATGCTGACAATGATGAATCATTTTGGGAACCATGCAAGATAACGAAAAGGTGAATAATCGTGTTGATCAAATCGAAAGACAATAAAATCAAGCTCTTTGAATATTCTTTAATCACTCTAGCCATGACTTCTATTTTATCAGGGTGTTCAAGTGATAGTGCTGACAGCTCTAGCAGTCTTGCACCAGAGGCCGTTGAGAACTCTCAGCAAGTTGCAGTATCGTCTATTAATGACGCCGTTAATACTAGCTTAGAAATGATAAATACCATTTTAGACAATGATGCTTTTCAAGGCTTAGATAGCAATATTGCTAATAATTTCACATCAATATCACCACAGAGTGCTTTCTCTCAGTTGCTATCTTCACAATCTGAGAAAAATACCCAAAGTAAAGCACAAAACCTCGATAATCTCGATTTTAATGAAATTTTAGATACCTATTTTTTAGAACCAATTTCTGAAAATGGTAGTCTTCAATATACAATGGATACTGAAAAATCTTGTGAGACTGACGTCGATGTCGAATTAACTGATGAAGAATTGGCAGTATGTAAAGATCTTTTTGACGGCGTTTTTTTAGAATTGACGCCATCAACGGCAGCTCCTGAGACAGAGGGTGAAATTACCTTAAGCTACGATGCTAACGAGTTTTTGGTTTTTACCTATGCACCTAATACCACAAAGCTAGAGGTTCGTTTTGATGAAATCGTCGATGCTTTGGAATCTATCGCTTCCTTATTGGATGAGTCTTTTGAAACAGGCGAAGTGATCTCCGGTAGTATTGAAATCGGCCTTTCCAAAGACAACGATCAAAACACATTGAGTTTTAGTGTCTTAGATACTCTAAATTTACAGGCTTTTGATAGTTTTAGTGAGTCAAGTACGCGTTTAGTCATTGAGAAAGCTATTGATGCTTTAGTGATTTCGGCTGAAAACTCAGAAAATCAAGCTTCCGTACAATGGGGATTTAATGCCATCAATTTTGAATCCAGCATTGGAGACATTGAAAATAGTGAATTTCTTGATGAGGAATTTTTAGAAGGATCTTGGTCATTTAGTGCTATAAAAGGGTTATTGCAGTTAGATAATGAGGAAGAAACGGTCACTATCAGTGATTTTTCGTTGGGTGAAGAAGGGTTGCAAGTGTCCCAAGATAACATTCAGTCGAGTTTTGTCATCTCGCCATTAGACTTGACTATTTTTAATGCAACAGAAACTTTAGTGACGACAAATGATGCGACGATCTTACAAACTTTACAAGCTGCTGCGTTGGAAGGTCTTAATGGCACTTTGGAAACTCAAATTCCTGCAGATACTGAATTAAACCTTGGTTACGTGGATGCGATTGAAGTACTGAGCGGAGGTCCTGTTGTGTTTACAGGCACAGAAGATCTAGCAGGGCAGTTGAGTGTCAGCGTTGGGGAGTGCTTTGATGCTGATTTGCTTTTTCCTTTGTCAGCATCTGCTACATCTTTCACAGCGTTGGAATGTGGAATTCAGCGCGATTAATCGTGAGGTTTTGAGCATTTATAACTGGGTGTGTTGAGTTTAAAACTCAGCACATCATTAAGGAACTTTTCTATTAATCCGCTCTAATGTAATCGGTGGTTTTACTGTGGCAAGCATTGCAAGCCCCAGTACTGACAGAAAAAGGCATTGGATAGATACCATTGGGTGTTACCACTTCTACATCGACTGAAGCCTGGATGTTATCGAGGCTTGGTAAACCAGGAGGCACTTCAGTGGTAGAAAATGTTCCTCTGTGATCTGTTTCGTAAGAAGCTAACAAGCGGTTAGTATCTTTCGCATAAATATTGACCACGGCCTCAGTTTGCGGAAAGCCATCGGATGTTTTGATCGTACCAGCAAGATAGAAAATTGGAATATCTTCTTCAGTTTTTGGGTGATGACAGACCAAACAATCTTCTTCGGGGCCAGACATAGCCATCACGCCTTCTGTGTCTTGTACAAAATCAGGAACGGGTTCTGGGACATCGTGGATATCGTCTATCAAGCTATCAATACTGGTTAAATCATCATCTTCACTTTCGTCATTACAGCCTTGGCTCAAGAGGAGGCTGCTTGAAAGTAAAAGGAAATATGGTAACCGCATAAAGAATTCCCGCTCAAAATATCTTCATTACAAAAAAAGCTATTAGCCTATTTTCAATAGTATGAATACATGTCTGCTTACAAAAGTGGCACATACAAATTTGTTGAGTTTGGCCAAAAACACCCCAAATCGAATAGAAGCATTATTCAGAGTAAAGATTATCAAAGTCAGGTACGAGAAAATGTGTAGTCATCACATCTCGCTGTTCTTACTGAAGACATTTGATCGTCGAATTTGGAAATTGAGAATTTCTTCACTATTATTCTGAGGATAGATAAAAACCTCGGTACTTCATTGACTTATTGAGTCATCTTTAAAACTTTAACGCACGTATTTTTGTTTTTAAATAGCGTAATACGTCACACAATAGGAGTCAGCATGAGCAACCACAAGATTTTTAGCCCGTTAACTATCGGTGATATGCATCTCAAAAATCGTATCCTTTTAGCCCCTTTAACAAGGGGGAGAGCGGGTGCAGAGCGTATTCCTAATTCTTTGATGGCCGAATATTATGAGCAAAGAGCGGGCGCAGGTTTATTGATCACAGAAGCGACTTCTATTTCAGAAGAAGGGATTGGTTGGATAGACAATCCCGGTATTTACAGCAATGCCATGGTTGAAGGTTGGCGTCAAGCAACGACAAAAACTCAACAGCAAGAAACGCCATTTGTGTTACAAATGTGGCATTGTGGTCGAGCATCGCATAGTGATTTCCATCACGGTAATTTGCCTCTATCAGCTTCAGACGTCAAACTTAATGGTGATGAAATTCACACTCCAAAAGGTAAAAAGTCATATGAAACACCAAAAGCCATGACCAGCGATGATATACAGCGCACTGTTGATGACTACAAGCAAGCCGCTATTAACGCTTTGGAAGCTGGTTTTTCAGGTGTCGAGATTCACGCCGCTAATGGCTATTTAATCAATCAATTTTTAGACTCGCGTTCTAATCAAAGAACCGATAATTATGGTGGTTCGCTAGACAATCGTTTTCGTTTTTTACAGGAGGTTGTTGAGGCAGTGACAAGCATTATTCCTGCAAAAAATGTAGGCGTGAGATTATCACCTAACGGTGTATTTAATGATATGGGTGCGGAAGATTTTAGAGAGACTTTTCTTTTTGTCGCTGAGCGCTTAAATAATTATAAAATCGGTTATGCGCATATTATGGATGGTCTAGCTTTTGGTTTTCATGAAAAAGGAGAACCAATGACGCTAGCAGAATTTAGAGAAGTTTACGAGGGTGTGATTATTGGTAATTGCGGTTATACATTGGAAACGGCAAAAACAGCAGTTGAACAAGGTGTAGCTGATGCTATTGCTTTTGGGCGTCCATTTATTTCCAATCCTGATTTGGTAGAAAGATTCAAACACGGATATGAGCTTGCTCCTTTCGATGACATGGCGCATTGGTATACGTCCGGTGAAGAGGGTTATACCGACTATTCCGTGTATCAATCCTAATTGCATTCAATCTTATTCTTAACATTTTAACCAAAATTTTTAGAATTTTTTCTCAACAAAAAAGCTTCATTTTTATGACAAAAGCATGAAGCTTTTTTGTTGATTTTTGTTTTCATTGAAAAATTTCAACACTTTGTCATTTTCTTTTCATAAAAGAAACAATATTTCCTTCTATGCTTTCACTGTTTTTATAACATTTTCCACGATACTCAACACATTCTATTTTGAGAGAAAGCATGAAAAAAAAACTCAACCTCAATAGACGCCAGCTTCTTAAAGCTTCAGCAACCTCTGCATCAATCCTTACTGTTCCACAAGCCTTCGGTAATAATTTACAAAATACTGATGAGTTATTATTTAAACATGGTGTTGCTAGCGGGGATCCTTTATTTGACGCTGTTATTATTTGGACACGAATTTCAGGTGATGGATGGAGTTCAGGTCCTGTTGATGTTGAGTGGCGCATGGCAACTGATCCTGAAATGTTAAATATTGTTGCACAAGGTTCTTTAGTCACGGATGAAACAAAAGATTATACTGTTAAAGTTGATGTTCAAGGTTTAGAAGAAGATAGTACTTACTACTATCAATTCTATTGTTTAGGTCAATTTTCTATAGTCGGACGCACGAAAACTGCGCCAGAATTTTCTATGGAACAGTGTCGTTTTGCTGTTGTTTCTTGTGCCAATTTCTCTTCTGGTTACTATAACGTTTACGAAAAAATTGCGGGTATTCGTAGCTTAGATGCTGTTATACATTTAGGTGATTACATTTATGAGTATGGTCCAGGTGAATATGGTGATGGACGTCGTTTCGATAGAGAACCTGAACCTGCTGATGAAACAATTACATTAACTGATTACCGAATGCGCTATGCGCAATATCGTAGAGATTCGCAGTTACAGGATGCACATCAACAACATCCGTTTATCACCATTTGGGATGATCATGAGTTTGCTAACGATGCTTGGAAAGGTGGAGCTGAAAATCATTCAGAAAACTCGGAAGGTTTATGGGAGTTACGAAAAGCAAATGCATTACAAGCTTATTTCGAGTGGATGCCAATAAGACAAAACCCTGAAAATCCTACTCGTGGTTATCGGCATTTCCGTTTTGCTGACTTGGTATCTCTTTCCGTATTAGATACTCGCTTAGAAGGTCGTGATCAACAACCCAATGGTGGTGGTGATTCCAGTACCATTAATGATCCTAATCGAACCTTGTTAGGTGATGAGCAAGAGAATTGGTTATACGATCGTTTAGCTGAAGTCAGTGGTGATAATGTTCAATGGAAATTATTAGGACAGCAAGTCATGCTAACCCAGCAAAGAGCATTAGGGCAAATTTTGAGTGTAGACGCTTGGGATGGCTATGCTGCAAGCCGTGAAAACTTACTCAATTTTATTCAAGATTATGGTATTGATAACACGGTGATATTAACAGGTGATATTCATACTTCGTGGGCAAATGATGTTGCTTTTAATCCGTATGATAGTCGTGAATATAATCGTAATACTGGTGAAGGTTCTCTAGCGGTAGAGTTTATCACTCCAGCTGTTACTTCACCGGGTATCACTAATGGCTTTGCCGCAGCTATTGCTGAAGGCATTACCCGTAGTAGTAACCCTCATGTGAAATATGTTAATTTATCACAGCGTGGTTTTATCCTAGTGGAAGCGTCTTCTGAAAAAATTCAAAGCGATTGGTATCATATTCGTACTATTGAAACGCGTGGTGATATACGTACAAGGATCGCAGCCAGTTATGTTTGTTTAACGGGTACTCAACGTTTACAGTCAACGAATAATAGGATTGATATTGATTTAGCCGGCGCAGAGTTCGCTCCTAAATAAGCTATCTTGATTAGCAAGGCATGTGAAATGCCTTGCTGTTTACAATATCGATTCTATCGAACGACTTCTTGATTTTGTTTTTGAAATTAATTCTATTTTCCTATTAAATAAAGTTTTTATAGGAATCTTATCTTTTCTTATATCAATGATTTATTTAAAATTGATAGCTTTTATTGTATTTACATTGTGCGCT
>JBCCZV010000125.1:0-10895 GCA_039187085.1 Pseudomonadota bacterium | reverse complement strand
TATTAATAATTCATAGTGAACTCGACATTTTGTCACTTAACCGAAATATTCGCAGTATAGGATAAGACTTCATTTAGTTAACGCTGAAAAACACGAAGAGGTTTTCAAACATGACAAAAAAAGATAATCCTGCTGAGAATGTAATTGAATTCGATGTTAGTGATAATGAAGTGTGTAACCCCTCTGAAAATCGTCCATTCTCTGACGTTCTTGCCAAGAAGATGAGTCGTAGGAACGTCATGTCTGGTAGCTTGGCTGTTGCCGCTACTGGGTTTATGACAACTTCGGGTGTGTCAGAAGCATTTGCCTATCCGGGATTCAATAACCTTGTCGATTTTACTCCGGTATCTGTTGCTGATGGTAATGGACCAATGCCAACAATTTCTGAGGATTATGAATACCAAGTATTGATTCCTTGGGGGGAACCGATTGTGCCTGAAGGTCCATCTTATCAATATCCACCCAGTGCAGAAAATCAAGCCAACCAAATTGGCATCGGTCATGATGGTATGAGCTATTTCCCTATGGGGCCACGTGGTAGAGAATTTGACCAGAATGATTTTAGTTTTGTTTTCGGGCGTGGTAACCGTCACGGCATGTTAGTTGTTAATCATGAGTTTGGTGGCAACACACATGTTTTAGGAAAAGCTTTCCCAGAATCTTTAGACGATGTAAGAGCTTCTCAGCATGCGCATGGTGTTTCCGTGGTTGAAATTAAGCGCAGAAGCGGTACTTGGGAAACTGTGAGCAGCAATAATGCTCGTCGTATTCATGTCAATACGCCAGTACAATTTAGCGGACCTGCAGCTAACAGTGAATTGCTTAAAAACCTAGCGAATAATGCTCCCCAAGGCACCGTAAATAATTGTGGAAACGGCCAAACGCCTTGGGGTACTTATTTAACCTGCGAAGAAAATTTCAATGGTTACTTCGGCACGAATAATGAATCATGGATAGCTACTGAAGAACAAAATCGTTATGGTATTTCTTCAACTGGCTTTGGCTACGGTTGGCATGTTTTTGATGAAAGATTTGATATGGCAAATGCTAATTATATCAACGAAATTAATCGATTCGGTTGGATAGTAGAAATTGATCCTTATGATGCGACTAAAAAAGCTACTAAGCAAACAGCATTAGGTCGTTTCAAACATGAGGGTGCGGCTGTTACTGAAGGTAAAGATGGTAAAGCTGTTGTCTATATGGGTGATGATCAAAGATTTGATTATATTTATAGATTTGTATCAAAAGAAAGCTGGAGAGCTATGCGTGCTTCAGGAAGAAGTCCTCTTGAAGAAGGTGATTTATATGTTGCACGCTTTAATGATGATGGAACAGGAACTTGGCTAAAGCTCAGTATTGATAATCCTATTTTAGCAGAAAGATTTAACGATCAGGCGGAAATATTAGTTTACGCAAGAATCGCTGCAGATTTACTCGGTGCCACACCTATGGATAGACCTGAATGGACGACAGTTGCTCCTAATGGAGATGTCTACTGTACATTGACGAATAACAGTCAACGTTCTGAGCCTAATGCGGCAAATCCTCTTGCGCCAAACAGTGATGGTCATATTATCCGTTGGAGAGATACTGAGTTCTTTACGGGGGAAGATTTTACTTGGGACATTTTTGTATTTGCACAAGATACGCATGGCACGGAAGAATCGTTCAGCGATCCTGATGGTTTATGGGCTGATCCTTTTGGTCGTTTATTCATTCAAACCGATGGTGGCCAAAAAGATGGGCTAAATAACCAAATGGTCGTTTGCGATATTGAAAAGAAAGAGTTCAAGCGCTTAATTACTGGAGTCACAGGAGATGAGATTACTGGTATTGCGGTTACACCCGATCAAAGAACCATGTTTATCAATGTTCAACATCCAGGAAATGGTGATCCTTCATTGACAAACTTTCCTGCATTGCCTGATGGCCAAACAATTCCTAGAGACTGTACTTTAGTCATCACTCATAAAAAAGGTAAAGTCATTGGTTCTTAAAGAACACCGTCAAATCTAGTACGATTTAAATCACATGGTTGTTACTCTAAAACTATCAATTTAAGTAATAACCATGTATCAATTTTTATTATGCTGCTTGTGGTAGACTGATAGCAAAAGTGGTTCCTTCTCCTAATTGACTTGATACACTAATACTTCCACTATGAAGTTCTAATAATCGACGCGTTATAGCAAGACCTAATCCGCTAGTGGGTTTATTGTCACTTTGGCTATTTTTAGCTTTAAAATGAGGTTCAAAAAGTTGAGTTAAATCGTTTTTATCAATACCTATCCCCGTATCCTTGATTTTAATAATATTATTATGATGCTCTTGGGAAAAATCTATACATACTGTATCGCCAGGACGACAGTGACGAATAGCATTATCAATCAAGTTTGAAAATACACGTTCCATCTTCTCGATATCAACCACGCAGACAATATTGGCATCTTGTGGCGGTAATTTTAAAATAATTCCTTTTTGTTGAGCTTTCAAAGAAAACTTTTGAATGACATCTTGTGCTAGTTCGGCAATCACTATAGGCTCCTTATGAAGTTCAACTTGATTGCCATCCAAATAAGCCAACTCAAAAAGCTGTTCTACAAGGCGATGCATGTGCTTAGCATTTTTAAGGGCAACATCAATATAATGTCGGCTTTCTTCTTTTGAAAGATGTTCCGACTTCATTTGCCAAGTTTCTAAATAACCTTGAAGAGAAGCAAGGGGAGTTCTAAAATCGTGGGATATGTATGACAATAATTCTTTGCGTAATTGGTCAGTTGTTTTAATTGCTTGATATTGCTTCTTGAGCTCTTCGGTTAATAAACGAAATGTTGTGCCGAGTTGATGAATTTCGTCATGACTCGAATATTTCCAATGAGATAAAGAAACTTTATGGGATTCAAAGCCTTCTTTTTTTAAGGCATCCATATCATCGGTTAAACGTTGGATAGGACGAGTAATAATAGCAAAAATGATAAGAACTAAAATTAAGCTAAAGATTAAGCCGACAAGAATAAAACTGAAACCAATTTCCATGATGTGCGAATTTTCGAGTAAGTCTACCACACTATCATAAATTTCGCCGCCTATGATGATATACAAGTAGCCTATTAAATGCTCTTTGTCATAGATTTCTGCAGCGGAAAAAATTTTTTTATTATTTTCTGAACGCGGATCTTCGCCTAGTATCGGTAATGGTTCTCTTTGCTCCAGAAAGCGCGTAATTGGCTCAACATTAATTTGTTGACGTTTTATTCTTCCAGGTGGAGCAGCGTGTGTTAATAGGTTACCATGAGTATCGACCACATAAAATTCAAAGCTTGGCCCTAAAATCATCATGGTTTGAAAAGAGGTTTTTAATTGTTCTTTTTGAATAATGCCTGCTTTTAATGCAGGATCGTCATTAACTAAATGTTGAGCTAAGTTGACATGGAGTTTTTGTTCAACTTCGTATTGATATTGTTCAGTAAAATGTTGTGTTAGGAGTATAAAGAGTAAACCCAGTAGAGAAAATGCTACAATAATTGTAGTCACTAGTTTACTGTAAAATCGTCTAAACCAGTGAAAGGTTTGACTAACACTAAGATTTGTTTTTTTCAACCATTGCTTCATGAACTAAAATCTTCACTAAATTTGTAACCAACACCCCAAACGGTGAGTACATATTGCGGATTAGATGGGTCTACTTCTAGTTTGGTTCTTAATCGATTGATGTGAGAATTAATCGTATGATCATACCCACTGTGTTGGTAACCCCAAACATTATCTAACAATTGAGAGCGACTAAAAACTTGTCCTGGAAACTTAGCTAAAAAATTTAATAAATCGAACTCCGTCGAAGTCAGCTCTATTTTTTCACCCTTTAAAATGACTTCACGTTTTTTTTCATAAATAGTGAGCTCTCCAAAACTTAATGCATCATTAGTTTGATGACTAGGATTACGTAAAAACTTATTTCTACGTAAAATAGCCGTTACTCTTGCTTGTAATTCTCTTACACTGAAAGGTTTAGTCAGGTAATCATCTGCCCCAATTTCTAAACCGATGACCCTGTCTGTTTCGGTGTTCTTTGCTGTCAGCATAAGTATTGGTGTATAAATTTTTCTTGCACGTAATTGGCTACATATTTCTAATCCTGTCATGTGAGGCAACATGATATCTAAAATAATTAACTCAAAAAATTTTTTCTGAGCACGATTAAACCCTTGCTCGCCATCGTGAAAACGTTCGATATTTAGACCCATGTCTCTTAAGTTAATGGCAATCAGTTGGTTTATATCTTGATCATCTTCAATAATTAATATGTTTTCAGTCATAAGAGGTACAAAACTCAGTAAATCAAAGCTTAACCTATCGTTAGTTAACACAAAAAAGATAGACTAAGCTCATTGAATATTACTGGGTACGTTCAATGGTTATCATTGCTGCGTTACCCAAAAATCGATGATATTCTTTTAATACTGACTCAGAGTGTCCATCGTCTTGACTGACAATGCCAGGATGTCGAGTCACTCTATCGAGATCATCACGTGCAACGTCAAATCCTACACCAGCGTCAGCTGGGCCGGGTATCGTTCCGGCAAGTTCGGAGTTTGCTTCAGTTCCCGCGTCATAAATTGGTAGATAAAGCCTTATAGATTCATCAATAGTGAGGTTCATTAAGTTAAACGCAGTGATGCCAGTAAAAGCATCATTGGTGTTAACCAACATACTGACAGCTGTTAAATAAGCGGGCGTATTTTCAGAAATATCAAGTATAATACTGTTCGATTGCCCGGACCCGATTGGTGCTTCCATACTATCAATAATAAAGCCTTGTTCCAATGCTGCTTCCGTCAATTGAGAATTGTCACCGCCTTCAGCCAACACTTCTAAGGCTACTGAGGCTGCATCACCTAAATTCCAAGCTTGATAGGAACTATCAGCTACAACAAAAGCAAAAGGGGATAAAGGCTGTGATTGTGTCAGGTTATCTAATTTTACGGTGAAAGATAATAATGAACTATCATTACCACTTTCATTTTCCGTTACAGTTTCGTTTACTGGTGAATCGAGAATAATATTGTCATCATCGTCAGAGCAACCACTAATAGTGAGGAGTACTAGTGAGAGTAGCATGACATTAAACTGAAATTTCATAAAATACTCCTTATTTTACGGTAACAACAACGCGTGTTACAGGGTTTAACCAGCGGTGAATTCTAGAATCAAGATCGCTGACACCACCCGTTAGGTCGGTATCGCCAAGAGCACCACGATGAATATGTATTAAATTATTTTCTTCAGTTGTAGTAACACCAGTCGCACCGTTACCACCATTCGCGCCAGGGTTAGCAGGAATTCCGAGTACACCTGAAGCGCCGCTACCGTCAACAACAATTTCATTATTAGCTTCTGTACCAGCATCGTAAGCATTCAAATATACAGTATAATTTCCTGGCTCCTCAGGAATTTTCCAAGCATCCAGTCCAATAAAACCATCGTTGGTTGGTAATAGCATGGCAACAATAGATAAATATGTATTTGTGCCTGTATCAAAATCGGTAATGCTTGTGCTTGCACCAGGTCCAAGTAATCCATCTGCTGGGTTAGAAATAATTGCTGCATCTATAGATTCTAGCTGAGTGACTAATGCATCAATACTTCCACCTTCAGCCATAGCTTGTATTTGTGTGCTTGCTGCAGAGTTCACTTGAAAAATGTGAGTATCTGCTCTATGAGCGCCAACCAAAATAGGAGTGTTGTACAAGCCGTGTGTTAAGTTAGTGATAGTGATGTCTAAATTTTGTGCGTGGGCTTGTGGTAACATAGCTGTTAGCGCCGAAAAGATAATCAATGTTTTTTTCATGATGTGTTCCTATAAATGATATTAGTCTGTAAAAAACCGCTATGTTGTAGCTGAAATTTAATACTAATCGGCGGATCTAACTTCGTTATCACACAGTTATCACGATTATCTAACGATAAAAATAGAAGCATTCGTATTAGCACGAATTCAAGCCTGGACAAGGAGTTAGCGCTCTGGGACACTTAATGGCCTTCGGGAACATGCTCTGGTTGACTATATTGAGTTGGTCGAATATGTTCATGAATTCACAAAAAAATGTTTTCAATAGAGTTGGGAGAGCGCAATGCATTCTGAGGATAATCAAGAATCATCCGTGATGATGAGGGTGTTAGGCAAAATTGAAAGAGTAGGGAATAAATTACCTGATCCAGCTATTATCTTTTTATTATCTATGGTGTTTATTTGGATAATGTCAGCACTACTATCGGGTAGTAGCTTTTCAGCGATAGATCCTCGAACCGATCAACCTATCGTTATTAAAAACCTATTAACTGGCGATGCTTTGGCGAATTTTCTAGCCTCAATGGTAAAAACCTTTACGGGCTTCGCGCCGTTAGGTGTTGTACTTGTCGCTATGTTGGGTGTTGGTGTAGCAGAGCACTCGGGCTTTATTAACACTGGCCTCAAATTAATGCTTAAAAAAACCCCTAAAATATTACTAACCCCATCCGTTATTTTAATTGCTATTGTGAGTCATACAGCGACTGATGCGGGTTATGTTCTTGTCATCCCTTTAGCTGGTATCATTTTTTATGCGATGGGTAGGCATCCTTTAGCCGGTATAGCAGCAGCTTTTGCTGGTGTTAGTGGTGGGTTTGGTGCCAACTTTGTTCCTTCGGGTATTGATCCTTTGTTACAAAGCTTCACACAAAGCGCTGCTCAAATTATTGAGCCAGACATGCAAGTCAACCCTCTCAATAATTATTATTTTACGTCCGCAAGTAGCTTATTAATTATGCTGTGTGGGTGGTATATTACCGATAAAATTATCGAACCGCGCTTACAAGCTACAAAAATTGATGGTGATACGGATAATTTACCTTCGTTTAACGAAATTACTCAAAAAGAAAAAAATGCATTTTATATTGCTGTTTCTGTCATGGTTTTAGGTTTTGTCTTGTTGTTTCTTGCCGCATATCCTGCAAATTCTCCATTACGTTCCCAAGAGGGTGAGTTGTCGAGTTTTACCGCTCCAATTATGCAATCGATTGTTGCCTTGATTTTCCTGCTTTTTGCAATCCCCGGTGCTGTTTACGGATTTGTGGTGGGTACTTTTAAGAGCACTAAAGATTTTATCAGCGCTATGTCAAAGTCCATGGAAGCAATGGCTTATTATATTGTCATGGCTTTTTTCTGTGCGCTGTTTATTGCTGCTTTTAGTCAATCTAATTTAGGGGCCTTGTTAGCAATTGAAGGTGCACATCTTCTAAAAGCACTCAATCTACCAACTGGCGTAACTATTGTTGGCATTATCTTGCTGACCGCTTTTGTGAATTTGTTCGTGGGTTCAAGCTCGGCAAAATGGGCATTATTAGCACCAATTTTTGTTCCAATGTTGATGCAATTGGGTATTTCACCAGATTTAACACAAGCCGCTTATCGAGTTGGTGACTCCACTTCCAATATTGTTACGCCTCTCATGCCTTATTTTCCTCTGGTGGTTGTATATTGCCAACGTTATGTAAAGGGGACAGGTATAGGGACACTTATTGCCTTGATGATACCCTACAGTCTGGCATTGATGGTGATTTGGACCGTCTTTTTACTAATTTACTGGTCTTTGGGCATTCCGTTAGGTTTACAAGCAAGTTATACCTTCCCGACACTCTAAATAGTGTACAAGTTCATGGATGAACTTACTCATGCTCGGCTTATCCCATGATATGGTAACCTGCATCTACATAAAAAGTACCTCCAGTAATATGTCGAGCTTGTTCTGTGGCAAGATAGGCGCAAGCATAGCCCACATCATCGATGTCGATGAGTTCGTGGGCTGGTGAGCGATGCTTGGCATCGCGTAATAACTGATCAAAATCTTTGAGGCCCGAAGCTGCACGTGTTTTGAGTGGACCTGGTGAAATAGGGTGGACGCGAATTTTTTTATCGCCTAGTTCATAGGAAAGATAACGGCAACAGGCTTCAAGTGCTGCTTTTACTGGACCCATAACATTGTAATTGGGGATGACTTTTTGTGCGCCATGATAGCTCATAGCAAACAGACTACCGCCTTTCGGCATTAATGAGACAGAGTATCTCGCCATCCGCACAAATGAGTGACAAGAGATATCCATTGCTTTTTGAAAGCCTTCATTGGTGGATGCTAGTAGTCCGCCTTGTAAATCATCTTTTGGAGCCCAAGCAATCGAATGTACCAATATATCAAAGTTTCCCCATTCCTTAGCAATTTGTGAAAAGCAACTTTCCATTTCCTCAGGTTTAGTAACATCAAGCGGTATAAAAAGACTGGCTTCTAGCTGTTGTGCTAAAGGTTGGACGTAAGGTTTGGCTTTATCATTTAAATAGGTTATAGCAACTTCCGCTCCCAATTGAGAGAAAGCGCGTGCACATCCATAGGCTATTGAGTTCTCGTTTGCTATTCCAACAATTAAAGCCTTTTTGTTGGCAAGAATCTTATTGGTATTCTCAGTAGATTTCATGATCAATTTAACCCAGTAAAACCGTTTGATGAAAAGAAAAAGTCTGTATAAATACTATGCATTAATACACTTTTCCCAAGTATGTTTCGCAATGATGTACTCTTCATGGGTTGGTATCATCAAAATTTCTATTTTACTTGTTCCCGAATGCATTGTATTAAGACTAGCTTGGTTGGCATGGTGGTTTATTTCCAGCCCCAACCAAACACATGACTCACAGACGCGCTCGCGAATTTCAATACTGTTCTCTCCAATGCCTGCTGTGAATACAATAGAATCTAAACCACCCAGTATAGCAGTTAACATACCTATCGATTTTTGGATTTGAAAAATATACATATCAATAGCAAGCTTGGCTTCTTTTTTATTCGATGCAAGTAGTTTCCGCATGTCATTAGAAATGCCAGAGACTCCCAGTAACCCGGATTCTTTATAGATGAGTTGTTCAACTTGGCGTGCAGTGAGCTTCTCGGTTTCTAAAAGATATAAAATCACACCGGGATCGATACTGCCCGTTCGTGTGCCCATCATTAAACCCTCAACAGCAGTAAAACCCGTGGTGCTGTAAATACTACGGCACTTTTCGAGAGCACATAAACTAGCGCCATTACCAAGATGGCAAACAATAGTTTTTCCCTGTGATGCACGTGAAGAGAATCGAGGAAGTTGTTCGGCTATATATTCATAAGAGGAACCATGAAAGCCATATCGTCGAATCCCTTTTTCAGCATAAGCTAGTGGCAATGCAAAGAGTTGCGCTTTTAAAGGATTTGTACGATGAAATGCCGTATCAAAACAAGCAATATGAAAGATTTTGGGGTAGGAATTCATTAAGAGCTTGATGAGTGAAATATTATGAGGTTGATGTAATGGAGCTAATGGGTTTAAAGATTCTAAAACCTTTATATTTTCTCTGTTAATTATTAAGGGATCAGAATAATAGGTGCCTCCATGAACAACACGATGGCCTATTGCTTTGATAGAAAACCGTGAACGTTGCTGCTCTAAAAATTCTGAGATTATTTTTAATGCGGTTTCATGAGAAAGACTTTCTGATATTGACCAAGTTTTTGTGTATATTTCTGATTGAAGTTCATTTTTCACAGAAAACTGGCTGTTACCGTATAAACCTTCTAAATGACCACTTAACACCAAGTCTAATTCGATGGCATTATTGCCGCTAGGCTGAAACAAACAAAATTTGATGCTTGATGAACCAGCATTAAGTACTAAAATTACCTCTTTCATATTTAAAGATGCTTTTCTATACGAGATATTCTAGCGTTTGCGATTAACGCAGCAATAGCACAAGAGGCGAGGCGAGTTAAAACAGCATCGGCTCGACTTGTTAATATAATGGGCACTTTAGCACCTAACACAATACCCGCGGCATCTGCACCCGCCATAATGATGAGGCTTTTGGCCAAAACATTGCCAGATTCAAGATTAGGTACCACTAAAATATTGGCATTGCCTGCGACTGGAGAGTCGATATTTTTAATCGAAGCGGCTTCAAGACTGATAGCATTATCAAAAGCCAAAGGTCCATCAAGAATACCTCCTGTAATTTGTTTTCTATCAGCCATTTTGCAAAGAGCAGCAGCCTCGATAGTAGAAGGTACTTTAGTATTCACAGTTTCCATAGCAGATAAAATGGCAACTTTTGGATGAACAATTCCGAGATCTATAGCCATATCAATAGCATTTTGTACAATGTCAACTTTTACTTCGAGTGAAGGTGCAATATTAATAGCAGCGTCTGTGACTATCACTGTATGTTTGTGATTGGGCACATCAATGATAAAGCAATGGCTAATCCGTCGCTCAGTTCGTAAGCCGCCACTGTGTTTCACAACAGCACTCATTAATTCATCAGTATGTAGACTACCTTTCATTAAAGCTTGGGCTTTTCCTTCATTAACCACATTAACACCGGCTATTGCAGCAGCATGGCTGTGCGGAGTGTTTATGAGTGTTAATAGACTGATATCCAAATCATGTTGTTCTGCAATTGCGTGTATCTTTTTTTCTGGGCCAATTAAAATGGGTTCAATCAATGCCATCTTAGAGGCATTGACCACGCCATCTAAAGAAATGTGATCGCAGGGGTGAATGACAGCCGTTTTTATGGGCTTTAAGAGTTTACAAGCTTCTATTAATTGATTGTACCGTTGATGTCTATTCATAGATTTTTAAATTAATATTTAGCTTTTCGCTTTTTTAGTTGTGCTAATGGAGTTTTCAACCCTAGAACGAATCAAAGCCAGCATATTTCGTTGAGCAGAAGATATGTTTAAGCCTTGTATGCGCTCATCTGTTTCGATGATATTAATGAGTTTTAAAAAGCGGTGTTTATTTTCACGCGTACGCAACAGCACGGGTAAAGT
>JBCCZV010000124.1:0-10964 GCA_039187085.1 Pseudomonadota bacterium | reverse complement strand
GTTTAAATGAGTAATAAGGGAGGAGGATAAGGTTGCAAGCCCTTACCCTCCATCCGCGCGGATGAGTCAGTTTTTAGTTAATTGCGTTCCCAGCGCCAATCAACGAAAACGAACTCGTTCCAAATGGAACAAGTGTATCGAAAGCGATTTGAAAAGAGACCTTTACATGAACGTCATAGTCACTTTCTCAACACTCGGCAAATATTATCCAAATTACATGCCAAGTTAGAGAAAGTAATAACAAAAAAATAATTTAAAAAATGCGTTAAAAAAACGTTAAGGTTTTCTCACTATCGCCGATAGATACGTAGACAGGTCATTAGTCTATTCCCAGTAGCTTAATGGCTTTACATGAACGTCACTTTGTAAGTTTTTGTTTAGAAACATGTTTAATCCTTAATGGATGAAATTTGTTTAAAGTTTTTCGCTTTATCTAAACAAAACATCAAAGGTAAGAGGAGACCAAAAATGACTGGGCAAGTTTTACGAACTAACTCAGCCTCGCTCAATGCGCAACGTAATTTGAGTGGAACCAATAATATGTTGCAAACCAATCTTCAGCGCTTGTCTTCGGGTTTCCGAATTAACAGCGCGAAAGATGACGCCGCGGGGTTACAAATATCTAATCGTTTAAGTTCGCAGATCAATGGCCTTAATCAGGCTTCTCGAAATGCTAACGACGGTATCTCACTAGCACAAACAGCGGAAGGTGCTTTACAAGAAACCACCAACCTTCTTCAACGAATTCGAGATCTTGCCGTACAATCGGCTAACGGCTCTAATAGTAATATTGACCGTGCTTCTTTGCAACGCGAAGTCTCGCAATTGCAGGCAGAGATGAATCGAATTGCTGAAACCACATCTTTTGGTGGCCAGAATCTTTTGGATGGCACCTTCGGTAGCCAATCTTTCCAAGTGGGTTCTAATTCCAACGAAACTATCTCTGTGAGTTTGAGTTCATCTAAAGCCACAAATTTAGGCCGTAACTCTTTCGATTTTAATGGTACTGCTTTTGGTAATGTCCATTCGGCAGCCGCTAACTCTGCCGCTGTATCTAATACCGTTGTAGCTGACGCATTTACGCTCACTGGGCAACTGGGCACGGTTACAGTTAATATTGCTGCAAATGATTCCGCTGAAACCATTGCCGCCACTGTTAATACACTATCGGAAGATAGTGGTATTACAGCCGATGCACGTACTATCGCTAGATTATCAGGTTTTGAGGCGGGTTCCACCATATCCTTCGAGCTTATAGGTGATAACACCGCTGACAGTGTCAGTATTACTTCTAACATTGTGGATACCACAGATTTGGCTTCTTTAGCAGATGCGATTAATCAAGAGTCTGGACGTACGGGCGTTATTGCAGTCGCTAACGATACCAGTATCGATCTCATCAGTGAAACGGGTGATGACATTATTATTGAGGACTTTACCAGTTCAGGAACAACAGGAACGATTACTGTTGGTTCAAGAAATTATAATAATGATGGAGCTGGAACCGGTACAGCCACTAGTGTCACCATTGGTGCTAGTGCCGGTGTTGATACCACTTTGGTTTCAGGCAACGTCCGCTTAGACGGTAATGGCGAAGGCTTTACCTACGCTGGCGCTGTCACCGAGGTGGCTTCTGCAACCAGTGGAGGTTCTTCACTGGAATCTGTGGCCAATATTGATATCAGTGATTTCAATGGCGCTCAGGATGCAATAACCGTTATTGATGGTGCCATTGGTAAAATTGATGGGTTACGAGCCGGTTTAGGTGCGGTTCAAAATCGTTTTGAATCCACCATCTCTAACCTGACCAATATCAGTGAAAATGTTTCAGCGGCACGTTCCCGAATACGAGATACGGATTATGCTACTGAAACCTCAGAGCTGGCAAAAAGTCAGGTATTACAGCAAGCAGGATTGAGTGTATTGTCTCAGGCTAATGCAACTTCTCAGTCCGTACTTGCACTACTGCAGTAAAAGATGAACCTTTTCAAAGGTTAGATGTAACAATCATCGCAACCGGTAACACTCAGCCCCGCCCATGAGGCTGTTGTGTTACCACCTTTAACTGAATAGGTAAAGACGATGGCAATCGAAGTCACTAAGCAAGGCGTCAGTAACGTTAACAACAACGTTACCAAACCTGCTCGTGTGCCTAATAATCAGTCGTCAATTGAAGCTGAGAACCCAGTCACCTCAAAAGAGCCAACAACTCAACCTTCTCTTATCAATGCTGAAAGACAACAAACCGTCAAAGTTAATGAACAAAAACAAAATATTAGCGATAGCATTGCTGAAGAAGTAGAAAAAATTCAAGAATCGGTACAACAGCTCAATGACAGCGCACGGCAGTTAAATCGAGATTTGGAATTTTCGGTCGATAATGATTCTGGAAGAACCATAATTACCGTCAAAGACAGAAGGACGGAAGAAATTATCCGGCAAATTCCATCCGAAGATGTACTTAAAATCGCGAATCGCGTTAAGGAATTGTCTGATATTCCCAACGCTGCTCAAGGAGTATTTATCAACGAACAAGTATAGTCTATCTTATAGCGATTTTTAAATTTTTTAATTCTCACTATACTCAAATTAGGGTTATCCAAATTTGATGTGTCCTATTGGCTTTTTTTCATCCCAAATTCAGATTTTTATAATCTTTTAAAAGGTTTTAGTAAACTTATCTATTTATATCTTAAATGGAACATTACTTGCGTATAACAAAATACTATTTGTGAATATCATGCAAAACTCAAGTTTCCCGTCAATTTGACGAAAACAAGTTTAAGCATTTATCGATTGCTATCGAGGTTAACATGGGTTTAATTACAACAAGTGGTATTGGTTCTGGTATTGATGTCGACAGTATTATTGGAGCACTTGTTGCTTTTCAAAGAGATAATAAAGTAGAGCAATTTACTTTTGAAAAAGCTTTTGCAGAAGCTACTTTATCTGGCTTAGGAAGTTTACGTTCCGCTTTGTCAGAACTACGCAGTAGCATTTTTGATTTGAGCAGTGAAAGTGCTTTTCAAGCACGTACAACCAGTAGTAGCGATACCGAAGTCGCTAATATAGCAGCAGAAATTACGGCCACTCCTGGCAACTTTACACTGACCATCGACCAAGTAGCGCTAAACTCCAAAGCTGAATCCGGCATTTTTACCTCAGCAGATGATACAGTAGGTTCTGGACGCTTAACCATAGCAGCTGGTGAAAATACCTTTTCTGTGGACGTGAGCAGTACAGACACATTGGCTAATATTCAAGATAACATCAATAGTGCTGCAGAAAACTTTGGTGTTACAGCCAATCTTATCAATGGCGACAATGGTACGATTATTGTCTTCAGTTCTACTGAATCAGGTACAGGTAATGATATCACTATCACTAATGATGATGCTTCGCTTGATAGTTTATCCACGGTTGCCAATGCAGGAGGTGCAGGTGGCGTTACTATCACACAAAATGCGCTAGATGCACAAATCACCATAGATGGCCAACAAGTTAGTAGTGCAACCAATACTTTTACCAATGCGATTCAAGATACAACTATCACTATCAACCCAGATGCCACCATTGGTGATACCAGCAATCTTACTATATCGCTTGATAAAGATGCAGTAAGAACCAATATTGCCCAGTTCGTTACTGTCTACAATGCTTTTTTGAACGTTGCCGACCAACTGCAAAGACCCGATTTAGATGCCACCGGTATATTGCAAGGCGATTCTACTTTACGATCTCTCATGTCACAATTTCGTCGAGATTTTAGTAACGTGGTGGAAAGTATTGACAGTGACTTTAATTCGCTAGCCAGTTTAGGCATTGCTTCGACTAAAGAAGGCCCATTACAGATTGATACCTTAGAACTTGATGATGCCATTGAAAACAATTTTGATGAAATCAGCCAAATTTTTACCGCCGAAGACGGTATTGCTAGTCGTTTCTTAGATCGTATCGATCAGTATACGGGTACTGGTGGCCTTATTGATACCCGTGAGGAGACCTTAGAAAATCAGATCGAACGTGTCATAAAAGCCGAAGAAGATTTATTTTTTCGCCTTAACAAAATGGAAGAAAATTTACGCCGCAGATTTACAACAATGGATATTCTGGTTGCACAATCAAACAACACATTAGATTTTATACAACAACAATTCGCAACACTCAACAATGTGAATGATAATTAAAATTTTGATGCCTGTTTTATTACGATTTTTAAAATTTTTAATGGAGATATGAATGAGCTATAAAGCGGTGAACCAATATGCGAAAGTCGGTACGCAGAGTGGTGTCGAACATGCCAACCCGCATCGATTAATTCAAATGTTAATGGCAGGTAGTTTAGAAAAAATTGCGACGGCAAAAGGCCATATGGAAAGAGGCAATGTGGCAGAAAAAGGCCGGCACATTAGTTGGGCGATTTCCATAATTGGTGGACTTCAAGCCAGTCTTGACTTAAAGCAAGGCGGTGAGCTGGCCTCTAATCTTAATGATCTCTACGAATACATGTGTGAAAGATTGGTTTTAGCCAATATTAATAATGATACGGAAATCCTTGATGAAGCTTCTCGCATTATGACCAATATCAAAGCAGGCTGGGATGGTATTGAAGATGAAGCTAAAAATATTTTTTCGAATCAAAATACTTTGTCCACCGATTCAGTGTCTTGATTTCTGCTACAGCTAAAGATAGCTATGAAAACTGCTATGAATCGCTTAGCCCAGATCGAAAAAATTTGTAATGCCATGCAAGAATCCGCAAAAAATAATTTATGGGATGAGCTCATTACACAATCTAAAGAGCGACAAGCCACTATCGAGTCGTTTTGTCATCCTGATAATCCTGAATTTAATCAAGTAAATCTTTCTAAAATCCACGAAACTGTTAAGACCTGTGATACCGCTATTCAGTTTCTTATGGAAAAAGAAAAAATTGCAGCTTCTAAAACACTCATCAGCTTTCGCAAAGGTTCTCAAGGCGCTAATGAATACAACCACATACACAAAACCACCTAAAAAAAGCATGCCAATATGCAACAAGAAGTGATAACCTTTCGACATGCCAACATTAACGATAAAGATTTTATTCTTGCATCTGCACTACAGCTGATCAAAATTGAAGAGGATTGCCAACCTGATGTTAGTTTACCTACTTCATCAAACTTCCAAAAACACCTTATGCAATGGATAAGCTCATTGATTGATTCGGAAAATCATTGTGTAATTATTACAGAATTTCGTCACGTTCAAGCAGCCTGTTTAATAGGTACTCTAGAGTTACCCAAAAGCCCAATGTTAGACTTTTCGCTCTCTGGGAAAATTGATTTGATTTGGGTTGAACCTGCTTATCGCTTTCAAAATATTGGACGCTCTTTGGTGAGTGCAGCTATGGAGTTTTTTAAAGAAAATCATGTCCATCATGTGGATATTAGCCATGCATACGGTAATGTGAAGGCTTCCAATTTTTGGCACAATCAAGGATTTAAACCTGCTGAATTGACACGTAGAATTGTGCTTAAAACCTCTTAATGTAGGATAGATTTTTTATACATTATGTCATTTATAAAAAGTTAAATAACGACAGATTCTGTACACGAGCAAAACTGGCTTGTGCAGCTTCTAGTGAAGTAATTTGTGCGGTTAGTCGCGTGGTTGCTTCAACATAATCTAAATCTCTAACTCGACTTAAATCAATACTGATTGCGATAATCAAATCCTGATTTACATAAATTTCATTTTGGATCGCGTTGAGCCTAGCACCTAAAGAAGACCGAATACGATCAATATTTTCCATGTTTCTATCAATATCCATCAGTACACGATTCATAGCATTTTGAAATTCTGCTTGCTCAGATTCATTGTTTTGAGGTAATAACAAAGCATCAACAGCATTTTGGATGGTCACAAAAACACTTTGTTTTGATGAAGGGGCTATGGTAAAAAAATCACCATATAGTGGATTGGGATTATTCGCATTGGCTGTATCACTCGGTGTGCCTGTAATATTCGTTGTAACCTCATTATTGATAATAATATCCTCACCTTCTGTGTAAGTCACAGCATCTAATACAGGATCCAAAGGCGGCGCAGGAATAATTTGTGTTCCTGCGGAATCAAAAACATTATAGGCTAACTCATCATCACTGTTAGTTACAAAACTTATTGTATAAGTTTCATCCGTATAATTAGCGGTATTTACAGAACCGGGATCTATTACACCTGTCCCGGTATTCGTTGGCTCATCAAAAATTTGAATAATACCATTCCCATTAAGCACATTATCAAAAATATCATAACCAGGATCAGAGGTAGCCAGAACGACACTATCATTCACTCGCGCCGTTCGTTGGCCTTGATCACCGTTATAAATCACAGCACCCGTTGCATCCATGGTATAGGGCTGAGTTAATAACTGAAAACCGGAAAATAAATATTCGCCACTGGCGGTTTGAGTATTTGCCAAACCAATCGCTTCATCAAGTAATGCTTGAACTTCTTCAGCAATCGCTTGCCTATCTAATTGTGAATAATTACCATTACCACCACTAATCATTAGATCGCGTATACGATTTAATAAATCAGTCATTGAATTGAGTGTAGTTTCTTCAAGAGAAACTAAACCTTCGGCAGCACCCCCTATTTCAATATATCTTTCACTGATCGTAATTTCTTGTTCAAACTTCAAAATCAAGTTGGCTGCTAAAGGATCATCCGAAGGCGTTAATACCGCTAAGCCTGATGACATCTGTGATTGGGTTTTAACTAAGTCAGCTTGCTGATCAGTGATAGCTTGAGCGCCGTTTGATATAAATTGTGCTGTTGAGATACGCATAATGGATACACATAAGTCACTGGATAAATTGACCGAAAAGCTTATGCTTATCGAACCGATTGAATCAAAGTATCAAAAATTACTCCTGCAACAGCGATAATTTGCGCTGATGCTTGATAGGCTTGTTGATAACGAATTAAATTAGCCGCTTCTTCATCCAGATTGACGCCAGAAATAGAAAGTTGTGCATTGCTCGATTGCGTTAATAAACCTTCTGCCACTTCGCCTGCAATCATAGCTTCATTCGTTTTTGAACCGAGATCACTCACAAGCCGCGCATAGGTTTCGCTATAACTAGAACTATTACCATCTAATACCTTGGCTGTTTCAAGGCCGTTAAGCTCTAATGAATTTCTGTTATCGCCTGTACCACCATTGTTGTAACCAAACTCAAAAGTATCCCCTGCTAAAGGGGACCCATTAAGGGTAATTTCATACCCATAAAGTGCATCTAATCCACCAGGCGCTAAAAGGTTATTATCACTTTCCGGAATATACGTCCGTGGCCCATCGACCAAAACCGGAGTACCAGGTACAGTAATATCAAAGATGCTATATTCGTAATTTCCTGGTGTAGGTTCAGTAATCACGACACTAATTGGAGGTGTTAAGGTGTTCGCTGTTGTTGTAAAAGCAGCTGTCGTGGTATCAAGCATTGTGATGGCTGCGATATTACCGGTACCAATGTTATTGAGAGATTCCTCCCCTTGCACTGGAAAGGCAGCCGCAAGCTCATCAATATCGTTGATCACTACACCTATGTCACTGGCTCCTGAACGTGTTGGAATAATTTTAAATTCATCTCCAGCAACCAAAGTTCCAGCATTAGCAATATCAAGGGTAAATCCATCTAAAGTAATCGGTAAAGTAGTAAAAGGACCGAAAGTTTGACTATCAGACTCTCGGAATATGGTATAGTTAGTCCCATCATAGGATAAGCGATAATCAGAATCAATGAGCTGAGCAATGTCCGTAATGGTTGCACCTAAATCTACCGTGCCAGTATTATTCGCATTTTCGATTACACGTTCTGCAACATATTCAGGAGAATTAGGATCAGTGAAAAACAATCCACCTAAATCATCATTTAAATCCATTCCAAGCTCATGCTGGGCATTCATGGTTTCGGAAATGGCAATGGCCATTTTACCTAATTGATTAAACGCCGATAATAAAACTTCGTTGCGATAATCCAGTAACCCTTGAATTTGGCCCCCAGACAGTGTGTCCGTAATAGGAATAGAGGCAGCCGATGTTTGCAATACAATTTCTGTTTGTAACGGATCACTTGCGGATACTTGGGTGGTTAATGAGGTAGAAACATTGCCTATCACCAGGGGCTGACCATTGCCGATATAAACGTTATAACTGCCATCCGCATCTTCAACATAAGATGTTGAAACATATTGACTTAATTCATCAATCGCTGCATCACGTAAATCTAATAAATCATTTGGAGTCGCTCCTTCTGAACTGCCTACCGCTGTCACAATCGCATCATTAAGTTCAGCTATAGATTGAGCAAGAGCAGTAATTTGAAGCGTTATATTTTCTAAACTTTGATCCACCAAATCTGCTTCTTTGCTTAATTCCGAATAGATTTGGTTAAATTGCGCTGCTAACGCTTCCGCTGAGGCTAAAGCCGTTTGTCTAGGACCATCTAAACTCGGATACAGAGAGACTTCATTCAATGAATCAAAAAAACGAGTCAAGGTTGCCGTTATTCCCGATTCTGGATCCAGTAAAAGATTATCAATATAGCCAGAACGTTGTGCAAAGGTTTCTTGTTGATAAAAATTAGAGATATTATCGCGATGAGAATCAACCAAGGTATAGTCATAAATTCTCTGCGTACTATCAACTATCGCTCCTGTACCAATAAAATATCCACCGGTAGCTTGAGGAATCTGTGTAGTGGATATCGTCACCTGACGACTATAACCCACTGTGTTGACATTGGCGATATTATGAGAGGTGGTGTTAAGTTGTTGTTGTGCGACTTGTAATCCACTCACTCCAATATCCAAAAAACTGGAGCCAGACATAGTAAAAACCTCCCTTTGCCATCTTCAAATGACAAGAACTTGCCGTTATTTCTATGGAAGCAAATACTGGACCAGAACATACGAACATTAATCAAGAAATGAAAAAATTAAACACAAAACAAGGACTCATCATGATAAAATTTCTAAAGATTCGGAAATTATTGACATAATCAGGAGTTAAAAACATTCACGACCCACTAATACTGCCTCTTACGCATCAAGCTCAAGTACCATCACAAAAAAGTTTATTTTTTATTTAGGAAAACCTTTAACTGTGAATAAGTGTTTTTTATATTTAAGTGTTCAATGTTACGAATTTACTCCTAGCAAACTCCTTGGATTGGAAAATCAATGTCAAAAAAACAATAAGAAAATGGGGATTACTGGCTATCTGTATTACAAATCACCTTATTTTGTTCAATATTTTGAAGGAGAGGAAAAAAACGCGAATGATTTGATGAAAAAAATCGTTCATGACAAACGTCATAAAATTGAAGTAACGCTGCAACAAAACACAATACTTAAACGCCGTTTTCCACAATGGCATATGAAACACATCAAAAAGCCACCCATTTTATCGATCAATATGGAATATATTATTCTCGAACAACTTCAACAATTTTTGAAATTTCAAAATAACAAACAAGAATGGCCTTTTGATATTTGGCGCACAGTTGATAGTCTCGCTACAATGCATTCAAAAAACACAGTAAAGCTCGAAATAAAAAATAGCATTGAGGTAAAGAACATTAAAATGTGATAAAAATTGTAGGAGAGCCCGTACTTGCGATAAGAACATTAAAGTCGGCATCTAAAACAGGATTAGTCTCATCTTCAATTTCTGACTCTTTATAGCTCATTCCAAGAGCCTATTGTGTATTAAGCGAGTTTTCTCTTTGTAAGACGGTTAAATCAACTCCCGTTGAATTCTCTTCGCTGATGGTCGAAGCTTTCACACCAAACGCAGGAAAATTAATAAAATCGGTTGTAATATGTACAGAATCTTCCCAATGGTAAATTTTGGCTTGGAGTGCCATTGAATATGGTAGTTCCCAACCCAAATTAGCCCGGAATATGCTTCGAGTATCATCTGATGTGGATACGTCCCTTTCTCTTAAAATGCTATTACCTGACAAAGCTTGTCCACCACTATTACTCCCAGATGAATAGGTATCTAAATAATACGCCGCTACTTCTATTTTTAAGTGTTCGTGTATATTAAGATGCCATTTGATTAGACTGGTTAACCCATCATATCCATCGGGGCGAGTAGCTGCTTCCCTCATCTGGGTGAAAGGATCGGTATATTGATAAGGTGTATTCCTATTGTCTTGCTCAATATGGCTTATAGCACCATGAATACTCTGCTGCGCATCGAAATGTTTAGATCCTCTAGCTGACACTTGCCACAGATCCTCTGAGTTCACTGTACCCGTTATATCAAAACTATCGACTTCGTTAAAATGACTCCGCATAGAAATAACACCGTGAAAGGCATCAGCTTGAAATAACCGTGCTGTCAAAAAAGAACCAGAACGAAGACTATTCATAGGTATACCATCTAAAACACCAGCTATACCTGTACCCGATAGATTTGAAGCAAAACCGCGAATCGGCATCGCAAAACCACCCCAAGCAAAAGGAAGTATTAGTGTGCCTGGTAGATGTCCCAGAGCTTCTGGTATCATATTAGCGCCATATTGCTCCCATTGTTCTCGCTCAACCAAAGCAACCGTAGAACCAGACTCTAATTCGGTTTCTTCAAAAGAAGAAGCAACAGAAAGCTTAATAGCTAAAATTTCTCCTAAATCCATATCCCAAATATTGCTATCAGCATTTTCTTCAGCATAAATCGCCAAAGAAAAAATGAAAAACCATAAACTTAAAAAAATATTTTGGAAAAATTTTAAAAAATAATAAATAGTTTGGTTTTGAGGTATGTTCATAAAAAACCATAATTGATTGAATAAGAAAGAAATACGCTATCGCGATGAGAATATTTTTTAAAAGTCATATCTTTCATAAACATTTAGAGACCAGATACCTTTATTATTGACATCTCCAATCTTATCCTTTTACAGCAGTTT
>JBCCZV010000123.1:0-10971 GCA_039187085.1 Pseudomonadota bacterium | reverse complement strand
GGGGTTTTGTTCTACTATTTGTCTACACAGTTCTGAGCCAATTGAGCCTCCTGCCCCAGTTACCATGACTGTTTTGTTTTCAATGCATCTTGTTAACAAGGCTTTATCTGGAGAGACAGGATCTCTGCCTAGTATGTCTTCAATCTCAATGTCTTTTATTTCTTTTATAGCTGCTTTGCCGCTAACAATATCTGCCATCGCAGGAATAGTTCTAACTTGTACAGGGAAGCTTTCAAGACGATCCAAAATACTTTTACGAGTCGAAAAGCTTGTTCCTGCGATTGCCAATAACACAGTCTGGACATTATGGCTTGCTATGAGCTCATTCAGGTTTTTCAAGCTAGTTACTGGCAAGCCTTGGATAAAAGTTTTATGTAGTGATGTAGAGTCATCAATAAAAGCAACAGGTTTATATTCAGAACTATGAGATAGAGCTGAACACAATTGCATTCCTGAAGATCCTGCCCCATAGATAACCACACTTTGTTGTGGTATGTGGTATAAACTTTTGAAAATGAATGATTTGGCGTAAATTCTACTAAAACCATACAATACTAAGCAAAAACACCAATATACAGGCACAGATTTTAAGCTAGTTACATTTTGGTTGTTAATGATCAATACGGCAAATAACGTTGATGATAGAGAAATGCCAAGTATTATTGATGAAGAGGTTTTATTGCCTATAAAACGCAAAATCGCTTTGTAAAGTCCAACCCACCAAAAAACAAGAATTGAAAATATACAGTTAAAAGTTGCGATAAAGAAAATGCTATCAAAATTTAGACTGTTGTGAGGAACAACTAATATTATAGAAAGAAAAGTTGACAAATAAATAGTGACAGAATCAATAGAAATAGCAATTAGCTGTTTTGTTGTTCGCGATAAACTGAGCAAATACTTGATAATATTTTCCATTATTAAAGCCGAGAGTCCAAGATTAAAAGTTAAATTTACTGAGTTATTAGTTGTCAGTTCTTAATAAATAATGTATCAAAAATCATAAAGTTAACAAAGGTAATTATCACACACTTTAAAATAACAAATTGTTGAAAGATGTAATTTACTTTTATCATTTTGTTTAAGAGCTGTTAATTTAAAAAGTAAGTAAAGATACATTCAATATGCTCACGATGCAACTTAACTAAATTACTTTTGGTAATTAGGCAGTTGCTATGTGATTATCTACAATTTGATAAAGCATTTTAGCCCAAGGAAGTGATATCAATGATAACAAAAGCGGTTATTCCAATTGCAGGTTTAGGTTCTCGTTTATTACCTGCTACAAAGGCTATCCCTAAGGAAATGTTTCCTGTAGTCGATAAACCAATGATACAGTATGTGGTTGAAGAAGCTGCAAATGCAGGAATCAAGGAGGTTGTGTTAGTTACTCACCCAAGTAAAAACTCTGTAGAAAACCATTTCGACACCATGTACGAGTTAGAAAGTCAATTAGAGTCTAGGCATAAATCAGACTTATTGAAAGAAGTACAACTAATACAAGAGCTTGGGGTTAAAATTATATCTGTTCGACAGTCAAAAGCTCAAGGTTTAGGTCACGCAATAAGCTGCGCTAGACCTGTGATTGGTGATAACGATTTTTGTATTCTGCTACCAGATGTTCTCATAAACCCTCACTTATGCAATTCGAAAATTGATAATATTGCGGCCATGATAAGTAGATTCGAGTTTGAAAAGTCGAGCCAAATAATGTTGGAGCCTGTTCCGAGAGAAAAGGTGCATCAATATGGGATAGCATCAGTTAAGGAACAAGAACCAATAAAATCAGGTAATTTCTCAATAATTGAGCGATTGATTGAAAAACCATCTCCTGAGGATACTCCTTCAAATCTTGCGGTAGTTGGGCGTTATGTGATGTCAAAGAGTATTTGGGGATTTCTTGAAAAGCTAGAGCCTGGAGTAGGTGGTGAAATACAGTTAACCGATGCAATTGATGCGTTGTTAGCTACTGAAAAAGTTGAAGGCTACCACATTGTTGGAAAAAGCCACGATTGTGGTAACCATCTCAATTGGCTTCAAACAAATATTGAATTTGGCTTATGTTCAAATAAAATTGGTTTAAGCTTGAAAAATTGGTTAAAAAATCTAACTTTTTAATTTGTCTTCTTGTATGCTGCTTATATTAAGGAGTTGAAATTGAACGAGAATGAAATGTTAAACTGTCTGCAAGAACGAGCGATTGAAGTTAAAAACAAAAAGTTAAACTCCATAGAAAATCAAAATAACTATCTAATATATGAAAACTTTTATTTTGATTTTTCTAAGCAGTATATCGACAAAAAGATTTTAGCCCTGCTATTAAACTTTGTAAAAAATAGAGACATAAAAAGATCAATTTCAGATCTTTTTAGCGATAAAAAAATCAATACAACTGAAAACCGGTCGGCTTTACATTGGCTTTTAAGAGCCCCTAGCTTAAGCGAAGTTTCTAATGGGTTAAAGCCTATACATAGGAATATTATTGACAACGTAACGTCAATGTCTTCCTTAATTAAAATTATTCATGATGGAGCATGGCTAGGTGTAAATAACCAAGTAATAGACTGTATAGTAAACATTGGTGTAGGTGGGTCAGATTTAGGACCTGCTATGGTTATAAGTGCATTGAAAGAGTTCAGGCCTGAAAATTCAAGTCATATTAGTATTCATTTTGTCGCTACAATGGATGGAACTGATCTCTTAGAGTTGTTTAAAACAATAGATCCCGCAAAAACCTTATTCGTGTATGCCTCTAAATCCTTTTCTACCTTAGATACCCAATCAAATGCTAGTACGGCCTTAGAGTGGATGAAGTCAAAATTTCCGGGTTCAGCCGTATCGAACATATTAGAAAAGCATTTTATTGGTATAACTAGTAAACCAGACAAGGCAGAAAATTGGGGTATACCCACGAAGCACATATTAACATTCGATGAGTCGATTGGTGGTCGCTATTCTTTGTGGTCAACTATTGGTTTTTCTATCGCTGTTGCTATCGGCATGGAAAACTTTAATGCTTTGCTATCAGGCGCCAACTCTATGGATGAGCACTTTCAAAATGCACCGCTAGAAACCAATCTACCGTTGATTATGGCTCTGGTGAACTTTTGGAATGTGAGATTCTTGAATTTCCAGTCTCAATTAATATTGCCCTATGATGGCCGCTTAAAACTTTTACCTGCTTATCTACAACAGCTCGAAATGGAAAGCAACGGAAAGTCAGTAAATCATAAAGGTGAATTGCTTAAATACAATACTTCTCCGATTTTGTGGGGAGATGTGGGAACCAAGGGGCAGCATGCTTTTTATCAGCTCTTACACCAGGGTACACATGCAGTAATGTGTGACTTTATAGTGTTTGCTGACAGTGAACAACAAATACTTACTGCTGATAAAAGTGTTCAAGCACGCTTTAAATACCATAAAAAAATAAATATAGCTAATTGTTTAGCCCAGGCGGAATTGTTAGCTTTCGGCAGTAACTCTGCTTTCAAAAAATTTAATCTTGAAAGTAATCCTCATAAAATATATTCGGGTGGAAAACCATCTAATATGATTTTAATAAAAGAACTCACCCCTTATTCTTTAGGACAGTTAGTTAGTTTATATGAACACAAAGTATTTACGTTGGCCGCCCTTTGGGATATTAATCCATTTGATCAATGGGGAGTAGAGTTAGGGAAAAAAATTGCAGATACCACGTATTTAGGCCTTGAAGATGACAATGCTTTATGTCAAGAACTTAGTGATGGAACACTGCGTTTAATGAAGCAAATTAATAATTTTCAGTAAAATAGGTATTATCAAAAAATATTATAATCAATAAACTAACAACTTCGCCCAATCGCAAAATATTTTAATCCGTACGTTTTCACTATTTCTGGCTCAAAGAGATTTCTACCATCAAAAATCACTGAATGCGATAATGCGGTTTTCAACCAATCAAAATTGGGTGCTCTGAAAGTTTGCCACTCTGTACAAATGACCAGAGCATCTGCACCTTTAACAGCCATTTCTTTGGTACCCATTAGAAGTAAATCCTCACGCTCTCCATAAATACGTTGAGTTTCGTTCATTGCTTCGGGGTCGTAGGCCTGAACTTTGGCTCCGGCATCCCACAAAGATTCCATCAATTGACGGCTGGAAGCTTCTCGCATGTCATCCGTATTAGGCTTGAAAGCGAGTCCCCAAATAGCGATGGTTTTTCCTTTCAATTCATCACCAAAAAACTGCTTTATTTTGGTAAATAAAACAGTTTTTTGGTGATTGTTAACATTTTCAACCGCATTAAGAATTTGGGCTGAGTGACCGTTTTCTTCAGCTGTTTTTATGAGTGCTTGAACATCTTTAGGGAAACAAGAACCACCGTATCCACAACCTGGATAGATGAAGTGATAACCAATTCTTGGATCGGAACCTATGCCTAATCGAACTTGCTCTATATCAGCATCAAGTTTTTCGGCTAAATTAGCCATTTCATTCATGAAACTGATTTTGGTGGCTAGCATGCAATTTGCTGCATATTTGGTCAACTCGGCACTACGGCGATCCATAAACATAATACGATCGTGATTTCGATTGAAAGGTGCATACAGCTCCTTTATCTTGACTTTTGTTCTATCTGAATCTGTACCAACGATGATTCTATCAGGTCTCATAGAGTCGTTGATAGCTGCTCCTTCTTTCAGGAATTCAGGGTTTGAAGCAACGTCGAAAGGTATCAACTGTTGTTTTTCGGACAGTGTTGAGGAAATTTGTGCTTCAACTTTATCACCAGTTCCGACGGGTACTGTGGATTTGGTAATAATAATTTTTTCTGACTGCATATTGGATGCAATGGTCTTTGCAACCGCTAAAACATAGCTTAAATCAGCGGAACCGTCCTCATCAGGTGGTGTGCCGACTGCGATAAAAATAATATCGGCATGCTGCACGCCATAGAGCGCATCAGTCGTAAATTCAATATGTTTGGCTTCCAGGTTTTTTGTCAACATGGGTTCAAGGCCAGGCTCGTAAATTGGACAACCACCTTGATTGAGTAAGTTAATTTTATCTTGGTCTACATCAATGCAAACCACATGGTGACCAACTTCAGACAAGGTAGCAGCTTGAACTAATCCAACATAACCAGTGCCAAAAACAGTAACTTTCATAAACAACCTTTAAGACGAATAATACAAAAATACTAGAAGGAGAATGTAAGCAATTAAATGTGCAGACTGAACTGTCAGAGTTGTGAGGCTACCATGTCTCCAAAAAAAATAAAGGTTTACTTTAGCGAAATGACTTTAATACACTAAATATTCATATTTGAATTTAAGCGTATATAAAAGAAGAGAAAATTATGGATGCCATTGATGCGATTATTTCCAGGACATCGAGTCCTAAATTGAAAGGACCTGCGCCCAGTGCAGATGAGTTAGAAATTATTTTGCGTGCAGCTTCGCGAGCTCCAGATCACGGTATGTTAAAACCTTGGCGATTTATTGTTGCGAAAGAAGAGCGGTTGAATGATTTGGGTGATTTTTGGGCAAATGCGATATTTGAAAGTACAGAAGATGAAGAACTCGCGGATAGTATGCGTAGTAAGCCATTACGAGCGCCTATGGTTATTATTGCATACATGGATTTTCAACCAAGCCCTAAAGCCCCTCGTGTTGAGCAAATTTTAGCAACGGGTGCAGCAGTGCAAAACATGATGATAGCTATACATGCAATGGGATACGCAGCCTACTGGCGAACGGGTAATTTTGCACGTAATGAAGAGCTCAAACATCGTATGAACTTGAAAGAAGAGGACGAAATTGTCGGCTTTATTTATATCGGTACGGCAGATTGCCAACCAAAACAGTTGAAGCCCGTTGATATTCATGACTACGTTACTTTTTATTAACTTGAAATCAAGAAAAATTTAATAAACGCTTGGTAAGATTAAATGGGTTGATATAACCTCGTTAAAGTGATTTTGCATCACCAGTTGTTTGGCGCTTTCGATATCCGAGGCAAAGTAACGATCTTCTTGATAAAAAGAAACCTTTTCGCGAATGTGATTGTAGATGATTTGTAAGTTAGGTGAAGTTTTTTGCGGCTTTCTGAAATCAATACCTTGTGCTGCGGCCAGAAGCTCAATACCAATCACGGTGGCGGTATTTTCGTTCATTGTATGTAAACGGCGGGCGGCAAAAGTTGCCATACTGACATGATCTTCTTGGTTCGCTGAGGTTGGTAAACTATCGACACTCGCTGGGTGGGCCAGGCTCTTATTTTCGCTAGCAAGCGCGGCGGCTGTCACTTGCGAGATCATAAATCCTGAGTTGATACCACCATTCGAGACTAAAAAGGCGGGTAGTCCAGATAGCCCGTGATCCATCAAAAGTGCGATTCTTCGTTCAGAAATCGCTCCTATTTCACTAATGGCAATTGCTAAATTGTCGGCTGCCAATGCAACCGGTTCGGCATGAAAGTTTCCACCTGAAACAATTTCGTGGTTATCAGAAAACACTAATGGGTTATCAGATACGGCATTAGCTTCGATGAGTAAGGTTTTAGCAACGAAACGCATTTGATCTAAACAAGCGCCCATAACTTGAGGTTGACAGCGCAAAGAATAGGGGTCTTGTACTTTATTACAATCAGTGTGTGATGCACGAATACTCGAGTTTTCCAAGAGTTGACGAGTCGCTTTTGCCACATCAATTTGGCCTTGATGCCCTCTTGCCAAATGAATTCTAGCATCAAAAGGTGCATCGCTTGCCATACTCGCATCAATAGACATTGCGCCAGACAAGATCCCAGCAGAAAAATTATGCTCAGCAAGAAAAAGACCGTGTAGAGCGAGAGCTGTTGATACTTGAGTGCCATTTAATAAAGCGAGTCCTTCTTTGGGTGCGAGTGATAAGGGGGACAGATTTAGGCGTTTTAAGGCTTCAGAAGAACTCATCTGCTTTTTGTCATATTGAACTTGACCTTCGCCCAAAAGTGTCGCTGAAAGATGAGCTAAAGGGGCTAAATCACCTGAGGCTCCGACAGAACCTTTTTCGGGAATACAAGGTAAACATTGTTGATTGTATAAATTTATGAGTGCCTCAATAACCTCTAAACGTACTCCTGAAAAACCTTGCGCTAACGCATTGACTTTGAGTGCCATGATCAATCGTACGACATTATTCTCCAAATGTTGTCCTGTGCCTGTCGAATGAGATAGGACTAAACGCTTTTGCAAGTCGCGCAGTTCACTTTTTTCAATGCGTGTATTGGCGAGAAGGCCAAAACCCGTGTTAATGCCATAGACAGTGAGGTCTTGGTCGATAATTGATTGAACAGTTTCAGAGGATTGATTAATAACATCTTTGTACTGAGGATTAAGCTCAATAGGGATAAAACTTTGCCAGATTTGCTTAAGTTCTTTAAGCGAAAGTGAGCCGGGCGTTATGATTATTTTTTGTATTGCCACTTTTACTTACTCTATTTAGATAAAGAGGGAAAATCGAGATGATGTTTTTGCGCACAATCTTTTGCTATGGTGTAGCCAGCATCAGCGTGACGCATAACACCTGTTGCAGGATCATTGGTTAGTACCCGCGCAATTCTTTTATCAGCTTCACGACTACCATCGCAAACAATAACGACGCCTGAATGCTGAGAGTAACCCATGCCAACGCCTCCGCCATGATGTAAGCTAACCCAGGTAGCGCCGCTGGCTGTGTTCAGTAAGGCATTTAAAAGTGGCCAATCACTTACTGCATCTGAACCATCAAGCATGCTTTCTGTTTCTCGATTAGGACTTGCTACAGAGCCAGAGTCGAGATGATCTCGACCAATGACGATGGGGGCAGAAATTTCTCCGTTGCGAACCATAGCATTGAATGCCAATCCAAGTTGTGCACGGTGCTCTAAGCCAACCCAGCAAATTCGTGCAGGTAAACCTTGAAACTGGATACGTTTTTGTGCCATATCAATCCATTGATGCAGATGCGGATTATCGTTAATCAACTCTTTGACCTTGGCATCAGTTCGATAGATATCTTCTGGATCACCAGAAAGGGCAACCCAGCGAAAAGGCCCTATACCTTTACAAAACAGGGGGCGAATGTATTGCGGCACAAAACCAGGGAATGAAAACGCTTTTTCACAACCGACTTCTTTTGCCATTTCACGGATGTTATTACCATAGTCGAATGTTGGAATACCCATTTGGCTAAAAGCGACCATAGCGTCAACCTGTTGTGCCATAGATTGTTTCGCTAAAACGATCAATGCTTCTGGTTGCTCCTGACGCATAATGTCTGCTTGCGCTAAAGTCATTGATTGAGGTAAGTAACCATTCAAAGGGTCGTGGGCACTTGTTTGATCGGTTACTGCATCTGGACGAATTCCTTTTTTTAAAATTTCCGGAAATATTTCTGCCGCATTGCCTAAAAGTCCAATCGAAATTGCTTTACCTACTGCCTGTGCTTCCTCGAGATGTGTCATCGCTTCATCCAATGAATCACAATGTAACTCTAAATATCCAGTATCTAAACGTTTTTGAATTCGCTGGGCGTCACATTCAACAGCTATTATACTGGCACCTGCCATAGTAGCAGCCAATGGTTGTGCTCCTCCCATGCCTCCTAATCCTGCTGTTAGAATCCATTTTCCACGCCAGTTTCCATTGAAATGTTTTTGCGCGACCGAAACAAATGTTTCATAAGTGCCTTGGACAATGCCTTGACTACCTATGTATATCCACGAGCCAGCCGTCATTTGTCCATACATCATCAAGCCCTTTTTATCGAGCTCATTAAAATGCTCCCAAGTTGACCAATGTGGTACAAGGTTGGAGTTTGCAATCAGTACACGTGGTGCATCGAGGTGGGTTTTAAAAATACCAACGGGCTTACCCGATTGGATTAATAAGGTTTCATCGTATTCTAAACGTTTTAAGCAGGCAACAATCTTATCGAAAGATGGCCAATCGCGAGCGGCTCGGCCGATACCCCCGTATACCACAAGCTCATGAGGAGATTCCGCAACTTCTGGATCCAAATTATTCATCAACATTCTCAATATAGCCTCGGTCAACCACGAGCGAGTATTGAGCGTAGTTCCTCGAGGGGCTCGAATATGTCGAGAATTATCAACGCGTTGTGGAATCATAAAATAATCCTACTGGAGTTGTTAGAGTTTCTTAGGAGTAAATCGACTGCCAAGCTGATAACGATTACCTGGATGATAAAGAAAAGCGTAACTCACAACTTTACCTTCACTCCAGGTCGTCCGCGTCAGTTTGAGACAGGCGGATTCTGAAGGGGATATTTCTAATAGATCTTTTAATTCCTCATCAAGCAACATCGCCTCGATGATGTGTTCAGCTTCAGAAATAGGCGCGATTAAACTCAAGTATTCATTAGGTGTGGTCTGGTTGAAATCCTGATGTATGTAATCAGGTGCTGATGAGGGAGACACATAACGATCTTCCAATTGAATAACAATACCATTTTCTCGGTGAATAAGAATCGAATGGTAGAGTTCAGAAGCAAGTTCGCACTGAAAGATAGAAGATAAGTGAGAGTCTGCTTGTGTTTTTTCCAAAAGTATTAAATCGGATTGATGGGTATTACCGCGATCTTTAATCTCAGTTGCAATATTTCGAATTTGAATCAATGATGACTTATGCTTAACGTCAGCGACAAAAGTCCCTTTGCCTTGAACGCGCTCAAGAGTGCCTTCCTGTGTTAGTTCGCTGAGCGCTCTTCTTGCTGTCATTCGGCTAACATTACAGAATTTAACGAGTTCATTTTCAGAGGGGACTTGTGTGCCTACCGGCCATTTGCCGCTTGAAATCCCTGAGATGATAAATTCTTTAACTTGCATGTAACGGAGAGTTGTCGTCATTGCACATATCCTTTACTATTACTATTCTTGTATATACAAGTTAAGTGTAAAAGTATTTGCGCGAAATGAAAAGCGAATAAAAATTTTTTTCCCAAAAAAACTCTAAATCACTGAAGATATTGAACTCATGTCCCACATATCGAGCCAAAATAATAGTTTCTACTTTAAGCGATATGGCGAGCTACCTATTCTGGTCAGTATGCCTCATTCAGGGATAGTCATACCTCATTCGATTAGAGATAAAATGTTATCAAATGCGCAAATGAGTGTAGATACAGACTGGTATTTAGACAAGTTGTACCGATTTGTTTTTGAACTTCCGCTGTCGGTGTTAATGGCAAAATATTCTCGCTATGTTATTGACTTAAATAGAGATCCTTCAGGGAAATCTCTCTATCCTGATCAAAACACAACGGAGTTATGTCCGACCACACAATTTGATAACAGCCCAATTTATATCAATAGTGAGAAACCCGATCAGGGAGAAATTCTACGAAGAATTCAAGCCTACTGGCAACCCTATCATCGCTTCATGGCAGACCAATTAGAAAAAATGCAAAAAAAATGGGGTGTTGCACTCGTTTTTGATGCGCATTCTATTGCGCATCAAGTTCCACGTTTTTTTAGCGGTCATCTTGATGATATCAATTGGGGATCAAATGCTATGAGTAGCTGTGCGCCAGAATTGATAGAAATGATTAAGTCCGTGGAGACTTCACCCTTCACGAATACGTTTGATGGCCGATTCAAAGGAGGTTATATCACTCGACACTACGGACAACCTAACAAACATATTCATGCGATACAATTAGAGTTATCACAGCTCACCTATATGCGAGAAGCTAATATTAAGAAAAATATCAAACCCAAATTCTTACCCGAAAAATCGAAACCCTTACAAGCCTATTTAAAAAAAATTTTTCAAGTACTCATACAATGGATTGAACAGAATCGGTAAAAATAAAGTAATGACGTCTATAAAACTTTTACAGAATGCCCCCGATAGCCAGCATGTTGGACTTGCCATAGCGGGACGACAAAAGGTCGGCGATCGACGTGACCCGCTGGCTGCGCCCGATACGCACCAGCTTTCTC